>DAHVRG010000010.1 GCA_027322565.1 Georgenia sp. | reverse complement strand
TGCCTCGGTATCCCAGTAGCCGTAGTGGAAGGGGAGGAAGACGACGCCGTCACGGATCCCGGAGACCCGCACGTGGGCCTGGACCGAGCCGCGCGGCGTCGTGACCTGGGCGAGGTCGCCCTCGTCGAGGTCGAGCGCCCGGGCGTCGCGCGCGGAGAGCTCGACCCACACCTCGGGCGCGGCAGCCTGCAGCTGGGGCGCCCGGGCGGTCTTGGTGCGGGTGTGGAAGTGGTAGACGGTGCGGCCGGTGATGAGCTGGAGCGGGTGGTCGTCGCTCGGCGGCTCGTGCGGCGGGACATACTCCGCGGCCCGGACGACGGCCTTGCCGTCCGGGTTCATCGCCCGGTACTCCACCGGCTCGAACGGGGCGCCCGTGACGAGGTCGCGGCCGTAGGACTCGCAGTAGTCGGGGTGGGCGAAGAAGCGGCCGTCGGCGTAGGGGCGCTCGGTGCCCTCCGGGGTGTCGTCGGTGCACGGCCACTGGATGCCGCTGCCGCCCCGGAGCCTCCCGTAGGTCATGCCCGTGTAGTCGCAGGGGCGTCCGCGGCTGCACTCCTTCCAGGCCTCGAACGCCTCCTCCGGCGTCGTCCACGTGACGAGTGGTCCGCCGTCCTTGTCCCGCAGGTCGAGCCGGTGGGCGTAGTCGAGGAGGATGTCGAGGTCGGAGCGCGCCTCCCCCGGTGGGTCGACCGCCTGCTCCGAGAGGTGGACCGTGCGGTCCGCGTTGGTGAAGGTGCCTGTCTTCTCCCCCCACGTGGCGGCGGGGAGCACGACGTCGGCGAGCTCCGCCGTCTCCGAGCGGAAGATGTCCTGGACGACGAGGAGGAGCCGGTCCTGGGAGAGCACGGAGCGGATCCGGTGCAGCTCGGGCAGCGAGACGGCGGGGTTGGTGGCCTGCACCCACAGCATCCGGATGGAGCCTTCCTCGACGTAGCGCATCATCTGCATCACGTGCGTCGGCGGGGAGTAGTGCGGGATCGACATCGGCTCGACGTTCCACACCCGGGCGAGGTCGGCGACGTGCTCGTCGTTGGACCAGTTGCGAAAGCCGGGCAGGTCGCCGTCGGCGCCGGCCTCCCGGGTGTTCTCCGCGGACGGCTGGCCGTTCATCTGGAGGAGCCCGCACCCGGGTCGGCCGAGCATGCCGCGGACGAGGTGGATGTTGTTCACCTGGACGGCCGCTGCGGTGGCCTGGTGCGACTGGTAGAAGCCCTGGAGCACCGTGGAGAAGAGGTGGTCGGTCGTCCCGATGAGTCGGGCGGCCTCCCGGAGGTCGTCGGCCGGGATGTCGCAGATCGTCGCCACCCGCTCCGGCGGGTAGTCCCGGACCCGTTCGGCGAGCTCGCCGTAGCCGACCGTATGGGCGGTGACGTAGTCGTGGTCGACCTAGCCGTTCGCGAGGATCTCGTGGAGCAGCCCGTTCATCAGGGCGACGTTCGTCCCGGGCCGGGGAGCGAGGTGGACGTCGGCGGCCCTGGCGACCGGAGTGGGTCGTGGGTCGACGCAGACGATCCGCGGTGGGTTCGGCCCGGCGAGCCGGTCGAGGACGCGTGCCCACAGCACGGTCTGCGTCTCGGCCATGTTGTGCCCGTAGAGCGCGATGACGTCGGCGTGGTCGATGTCCGTGTAGGAGCCGGGCTGTCCGTCACAGCCGAACGACTCCTTGAGCGCTGCGGCGGCGGTGGCGGTGCAGAGGCGGGTGTTGCCGTCGACGTGGTTCGTGCCGATCCCGCCGTGTGCGATGACGCCGAGCGTGTAGTACTCCTCGAGGAACAGCTGGCCGGTGGTGTAGAAGCCGACGGCGGAGGGCCCCTGCTCGTCGAGCAGCTCCCTGGTCCGCGTGACGACGGCGTCCATCGCCTCGTCCCACGACGTCTCCACCAGGCGGCCCCTCCTGCACACCAGGGGTCGGGTGAGCCGGTCGGGCGAGGCGTTGGCCTGCCAGCCGAAGAGGTCCTTGGGGCCGAGTCGGCCATGGTTGACGCGGTCCGCGCCGCGGCCCCGGACGCCGACGATCCGGTCGTCCTTGACGGCGATGTCGAGCGCGTCGCCGTTGGAGTGGAGGATGGAGGCGGTCTGGACCCAGCGGTCGACGTCGTCGGAGGTGAGCCCCTCCTCGAGATGGGTGTCGACACGTACGGGCCACGGCGCGCCGCGGGCGTAGGGGGTGCGTGCACCCCAGATGTCGGCGATCCGGTCGGTCCCGGTCATGTGGGCCTCAGCGTTCGTGGGACGCGGCCCCCGACGGCCGCGGGCAGACGGTGGCGGACATCAGCCCAGCCTCCTCCCGCGGCACGCAACCGCAACCGCTGGGCCGTCGTGGACTCGGCGTCCGCCCGCCCCGCCGGGGGTCAGGTGTCCCGCACAGCGGCGACTGCCTCGAGCTCGACCAGCTGCCCGTCGTAGCCGAGCACGGTCACTCCCATGAGCGTGCTCGGGACGTCGTGCTGCCCGAAGGCCTCCCGCACGACCGCCCACGCAGAGACGAGGTCTGCCCGACGGGTGGAGGCGACGAGCACGCGGGTGCTGACGACGTCAGTGAGGGAGGCACCGGCGTCCTCGAGGGCGGTCCGGAGGTTGGCGACGCACTGCGTTGCCTGCGCGGCGAAGTCGCCCGCGGCCACCGTGCGGCCGTCACTGTCCAGGGGGCAGGAGCCGGCCAAGAAGACGAGCCGGACCCCCGCGGGCACGCACGCCGCATAGGCGTACTGGGCCACGCCGGAGAGTCGGGTCGACCGGATGAGCTCGACGGCGGACGTCATCGTTCCCTCGCATGGGCTCGGCCTACTCGGTGCACGCACCGTAGCGTCGACGGGCCGCGGGGTCGACGCCCTCACTCCCGCTTGCGGTCCGTGATGAGGCGTCCGTGGCGGTCGTAGAAGAACCAGCGGCCCCCGTGACGCACGACGGTGACGCCGTGGGCGTGGACCCACGCGTGGTGGAACCAGCAGACCAGCAGCCCCAGGTCGACGTCGGTGGGGCCGTGGTGCTGGTACCAGTGCAGGGCGTGGTGCACCTCCCCGAACCCCGGCGGCTCGTCACAGCCCGGCACCTGGCAGTGGCGGTCCCGGGCGATGATCGCCTTGACCTGGTGGGCGGTGAACAACCGCTTCTCCCGCCCCACGTCGAGGACCGTCGACTCAGCCCCGAACACCACCCGCGACAACCCCGAACCGCACGCCAGCCATGCCAGCACCGCCGGCGGCAGCGGCGTCCCGCCCTCCAGGGAGGCCGGCTCCACCCCGCGCAGCAGCTCGTGGTCCAGCTCCGCCGGGATCACGTGGTCGTCCCCGGGCCGCCAGGCATCCATCCACGCCTGTGCCCGCTCCGAGAGCACGAAACCCGTCGGGTGCGGGACGCCATCGGACTGCGGATCGGTGGGTCTCGAGTCGCGAGGCCCGCCGGGGGCCTCCAACGTCATCTGGGCGGTGACCCCGACCGCCGCGCCCGGACCGGCGGGCCGCCCCTCAGGACAGGTCGGTGGGACCACCGACCCGGAGGCTCGGACGAGCGCCTGGAGGGTCTCCCAGCTGGTGGTCACCGTCAGGTGCGGCCGCACCCTGGCGTGAGCCTGCTGCATCCCGGCATCCAGCGACTGGCGCGCCAGCGCCACCAGGGCGGCCGCCCGCCGCTGGGCCGCGGTGCGCTCGTCGTCCTTGCCCTTGCGGCCCATGTGCGTCCGCAGCGCGATCTCCACCGCCTGCCCCGAGACCTCGTCCAGCCACCCCGCCAGGTGGTAGCCGCCCAGTGTCCTGGCCAGCGTGAGCTCCTCCTTGGCCCCGCTCTCCCGCCACGCCCGGTCCGCGCCCGCCGGATCCGCGGCGATCGCCCACGCCTTGACGAGCCGGGTGAAGGTGGTGGCATCCATCCGGCCGGCCTGCTCCACGAGGAAGGCCTCGCCCAGCTCGGCATCCAGCAGCTGAACCCGTAACGCGTTGGTCGCCAGTGCCTCCCGGACCAGCACCCCGACGTGCTCCTGCCCGATCCGGCCGGTCTCCAGCGCCTGCCGCGTCCGGGGCAGGTGGTCGCGCAGCGCCCGCGCATGCCGCACCTGTCGGGAGGCCGCACCCGCAGTCGTGTCGGTCCGGTTGCGCAGCCACGCGGTGAAGGTCCGGGCTCCACCCACGGCCCAGAGCCCGTTGGCCTCGACCGTCGCGACCACCCGCGACCGCACCCCCGCCAGCCGCCGCTCCACCTGTTCCACGAGGTCCAGGGCGTCATGCGCGGCCTGACCGTGGAGGTCGTGCCAGGCGACGTCGGTCAGCGAGTCCAACGACGCCACCACCCCGGCCAGCACGTCCACCGGAGCCGACGGGGCGTGCGAGGTCGAGGGGACCGGCCGCCCGGCGCCCCTCACGGGCGCAGTCACGCGCTCGACCGGCAGCTCCGCCGGGCAGACCCGCCGCCCCGCAGCCGGCGCCCTCCGCGGGGCCCCGGTCGACCGAGCCCCGTCGTCGCAGTCCGGGAGGAACACTCGGTGCCGCCAGCCACAGGCCAGCACCCGCCGCCGGGCCATCTCCACCCGAGCGGCGTGCTCGACGCCGGAGCCGCGCAGGGCGTCGGGGGGCATGGCCCGCGCCGGTGCCGTCATCGCGCCCACCTCCATCGGCGTCGTCACCCCGCACTCTACTCGAACACCTGTTCGACTGCAAGTCCATCTTGACATCCACCTAGGACATCGGGCCTCCTGCTGGCATGACCCCCGCCGAGGCGCTCGACCGCCGCTCACTCCTCGCCACGGTCTCGGGCCGGGTCCTGGAGATCGGGCCCGGACGCGGGGTCAACCTGCCGCACTACCGGCCGGACGTCGAGTGGACCGGTCTGGAGCCGGCGGCACGTAAGCACCGGAGCATCCGCGTCACCGCACGGCGCCTGGGACGCGAGATCACCCTCCACCGCGACCCGGCCGAGGCCATCCCCCTGCCGGACGCGAGTGTCGACGCCGTCGTCGCGACGTTCGTCCTCTGCTCGGTCACCGACGCCGCCCGGTGCCTGCAGGAGATCCGGCGGGTGCTCCGCCCCGGCTCGCCGTTCGTGTTCCTGGAGCACGTCGGCGCACCGAAGGGCACGTTCAGCCGGCGCCTCCAGGACGGGTGGGCACGCCTCCAGCTCGGCCACTGCCGCCCCAACCGCGAGACGGCATCGGTCATCGAGGCGGCCGGGTTCGCGCACGTCGCCTACACCACGGCCGTCATGCGACCGCTGGGGTTACAGGTCCCGGTCATCAGGGGGACGGCCACCTCGGCGAGCTGAGCGGGAGGCACAGCCGCCCGCTCGGGCAGCCCGAGCGACCAGCTCGGCCGCCCGCCTACTCGGCCGGGTTGACGAGCGCTTCGTCGATCGCGATGGCCGTGAGGTTGTGCTCGGCGAGGATCTCCCCGTACCGACCGCTGTCGATGAGCGCGTCCAGCGCCTCGGCGAACGCCTCGGCCTCTCCGCTCCCCTTCGAGAACACCATGCCGGTGTAGCCCGAGGTGATCGCCGGGCCGGTCGCTGCCAGGTCCGACTCCGTCTCGACGGCGTGCTGGATGAACGCCCGGTAGGCGGTCGCGAGGTCCGCCCGCCCGCTCTGCACGGCGAGCTGGGCCGAGGCCTGGTCAGGGAAGGTGGCGAGCTCGATGGCCGGCTGCCCGTCCGCCTCGCACCGGGCAGAGCGTTCCTCGAGCACGGGGACGGTGGACTGGCCGGCGAGCACCGCCACCGTCGCACCGCACAGCTCGGCGAGGTCGTCACCGACCTCGAGCCCGTCCTCGGCGCGCGTGAGGAACGAATGACCGGCCTGCTGGGTCGCGACGATGTCGACGACCCCCTGCCGCTCGAGCGTCGCGTCCGCCCCCACGCCGATGTCGTACTTCCCGCTCTGGACGCCGGGGACCACCTGGGAGAACGTGGTCTCGTTCCACTCGATCGTCGCGTCGAGCTCATCCGCGACGGCGTCGAGCAGGTCGAGGTACATGCCCGCAGGCTCACCGTCGTCACCGTTGAAGGCGAGCGGCGCCCAGTCCAACTGGATCGTGGCCTGGATGGTCTGGCCGGCAAACGGGGAGTCACCGTCGGCCTGAGCGGCTCCCGTCGAGCAGGCGGCCGTGAGCAGCGTGAGACCGCCCAGTGCGGCGATGGTGAGGAAGGGACGTGAGACTGCCATGCGGAGCTCCAAGGGTCAGCGCACCTCGGCCAGGAAGGCCCGGGTGCGAGGGTTGCGGGGACTGTCGAGGACGTCTGCGGGGGTGCCGTGCTCGACCACGTGGCCGTCGTCGAAGAAGATCACCCGGTCGGCGACGCGCCGGGCGAAGGACATCTCGTGGGTGACCACGAGCATCGTGGTGCCGGTCCGGGCGACCTCCTCCATCACGGTGAGCACCTCGCCGACGAGCTCGGGGTCGAGCGCGCTCGTCGGCTCGTCGAAGAGGAGGACGACGGGTTCCATGGCGAGTGCGCGGGCGATGGCCACGCGCTGCTGCTGGCCTCCAGAGAGCTGGCGCGGGTAGGAGGCCGCCTTGTCGGCGAGGCCCACGCGGGCGAGCAGCTCCTCGGCGCGGACCCTCGCCTCCGTCGCGCTGAGGCCGAGCACGCGACGGGGACCGTAGGCGACGTTCTCCAGCGCCGTCATCGTCGCGAAGAGGTTGAACTGCTGGAAGACCATCCCGATGCGGGCGACCTGGTGGGCCAGCCGGCGGCCGCTGACCCGCCGCGGCCGGCCGCGGCGCTCCTCGTAACCGATGAGAGTGCCGTCGACCTCGACCAGACCCTGGTCCGGGGGCTCGATGAGGTTGACGCAGCGCAGGAGGGTCGACTTCCCGGATCCCGAGGGACCGACGATGCACACCACCTCGCCGCGCCCGACGTCGAGGTCCACCCCTCGCACGGCGTGCACGTCACCGAAGCTCTTCTGCACGCCCCGCAGCCGCAGGATCGGCCGGGGCTCCGTGGTCGGCGCGGGCTCGTGGACCGGCAGCATGCTCACCGCCCCCTCGTGTAGCGCGAGATGAAGTGACGCTCGAGCAGGTGCTGGAGCACCGAGAGGACCGTCGTGCAGACCGCGTACCAGAAGACGGCGACCATGAGCAGCGGGATCACCCGGTAGTTCGCGTTGTAGATCAGCTGGACCGCGTACAGCAGGTCCGACACCGCCAGGTAGCTGACCACCGCGGTGTGCTTGAGGGTGCCGATGAGCAGGCCCATGCCGGCCGGGATGATCGAGCGCATCGCGCTCGGCAGCACGATCGCGAAGAGCGTGCGCGTCCGGGTCAGGCCGATGGCGTGGGCCGCCTCGTGCTGGCCGCGCTCGACCGACAGGATGCCCCCGCGGATGACCTCGGCGGCGTAGGCGGTCTCGTGCAGGGTCAGCCCGATGAACGCCGCCGTCGTGGCCGAGATGAGGTTGTTGGTCTGCACGCTCCACGAGAGGTCGGTGAACGGCAGTGTGAGCCCGATCGACGGGAACAGGTAGCCGATGTTGAACCACAGGAGCAGCTGCACGAGGAGCGGGATCGTCCGGAAGACGGACACGTATGCCCAGGCGATCGCGCTGACCCCGCGCATACGGGACAACCGCATCGCCGCGACGACCGTGCCGAGGACGAAGCTCGCGACCGTCACCGTCACGGTCAGCCCCAGCGTCATGCGCAGCCCGGCCGCGACCCGCTCGTCGAAGAGGTACTCCGCGAAGGTCGGCCAGTCCATCGCGGGGTTGCGGGCCAGGACGACGACGAGCCCGACGGCCGCGGCGACGGCGACCACCGAGAAGGCGCGACCGAGCAACAGGCTCCGGCCGTGCGTCCGCTCCAGCGACGGGGCGGCCAGAGCGCGCCCGAGGGCGGAGTCGTCCGTCACGGGTCGGGTCAGCGGGGCCCCGTCCCGCACCTGCTGCTCCGTCATGTCGCGTGGACCTCCTCGGCCGTGGCGGTGAGGAAGCGCTCGAGCAGGGCCGGGCCGTCCTCGGCGGCAAGGTCCTTCGCGATGCCGTGGGCGACGGCCTCGCTCGCCCACGGCAGCCCGTTGATGCCGAGCGCGATCGGCCCGACGCTCGCGTGCGCCGCCTCGTTCATCAGGTGCAGGTTCGCTACCGCAGGGCTCGCCCCGGGTTGGGGACGGCAGCTCAGGTCGGGGTCGAGGTAGGGGTAGCGCGCGATCCGTCGGTCGACCCCGTCCGCGCCGAGCTCGTGGACGTCCCCCCAGAGCAGGACCTGGTCGACGACGCCGGCCAGCCACGGGACCTGCCGGAGGTCGACCTGGAAGCCGGTCGCCGCGATGACGAAGTCGACGGTGGACGAGCCGCGGGTCGTCTCGACCCGCAGTCCCCCGCCGTCCCGGTGGACGCTCGTGACCTCGGTGCCCAGCCGGAGCCGGTAGCCGGCGTGCCGTTGGCACCGCTCGACGGAGTGGGGCGGTGGCGGCATGGGCAGGCTGAGCTCCCGCCGGAGGAAGCCGAGCCGCACGTCGTCGGGCATCGCCGCGAACCCGCGGAAGACACCCTTGCTCTCGAGGTGGCGGAGGGAGTTGACGCTGGGGAGCGTGGCTCGTCGTCCCACCTGGAGGACGGTCGCGCCGTGCTCGAGCGCCGCGGCGGCATTGTCGAAGGCGGAGGCCCCCAGGCCGACGACGAGGACGGACCGACCCTCGAGGGAGGGCAGGTCGATGAGGTCGGAGCTGTGCGCCCACAGGCTCCCGCGGGCGTCGGCGATCTCGGCGAGCGCGGCGGGGACCGCGGCCCCTCCGGCCCCTGCGATACCCGTGCAGGCGACGACCTTCCGGGCGACGACGGAGCGGGGGCCCTCCGGTCCGGCGAGCTCCACCAGCCACCGCGCCCCCCGGGGCCGCAGCGCTGTCACGGTGGTCGCGTTCGTGACCCGGACACCGACGGCCGTGCGCAGCCAGCGGAGGTACTCCTGCCACGTCTCGCGCGGCACGAGCCCCAGCCGCGCGTAGGCGTCCGCGCCGTACAGCCGGGTGTACCAGCTGCGGAAGGTCGCCGCCCGGATCCCGGCCTCGGGACCGAGGAGGGTCTTCGGCGTCCGGAGCGTCTCCATCCGCGCCCACGTGGTCCAGGGCCCCTCGTCGCCGGACAGCGCCGAGTCGACGACCTCGATGTCGCGGATGCCTTCCCGGCGCAGCCGCAGCGCTGCCGTGATGCCGGCCTGGCCGCCACCGATGACGAGGACGTCGAGCACCGGATGTCCGCCCTCCGCGTGCCGGACCGTCCACGGGCGCGACGGGTAGTCGAACTCCTCGATCTCCTGACGGACGGTCTGTGCAAGCTCGGCGACGCCGGGGTCGAGCGCGGGGGCGGTGTCGATGGCCATGGCTCCGGCTCGCACTAGGCCGTGTACCCCCCGTCGACGCTGAGGTTGGCGCCGGTGACGAAGTGCGCCTCGGGCGAGGCGACGTAGGCGACGAGGCCCGCGATGTCACCCGGGTCGGCGAACTGCTTGACGGCGTTGAAGGACACCATGAGCTCGGCCCGCTCGGAGCCCTCGGGCGGGGTCATCCCCGTGCGGGTGGTGCCGGGGCTGACGAGGTTGACGGTGATGCCGCGCGGTGCGAGGTCGCGGGCCATCCCCTTGGTCATGCCGACGAGTGCGGACTTCGTCGTGGCGTAGAGCGAGGCCGTCGTCCGCGGGACCCGGCTGGCGACGGTGCTCCCGATCGAGATGATCCGTCCGCCGTGCGGCAGTACCCGGGCAGCGTCCCGGGCGAGGCGGTAGGGCGTGGCGACGTTCACCCCGAGGGACTCGGCGACCTGGTCGTCCGTGATGTCCAGGACGTCGTGGTAGTGGGCGACCGCGGCGTTGTTGACGAGGATGTCGAGCCGGCCCCACTCGGCGTGGGCGCGTCGGACGAGGTCACCGACCTGCGTGTCGTCGGCGGCGTCGAACCGGAGCACCAGCGCACGTCGGCCCGCGGCACGGACGTCCGCGGCCACCCCCGCGGCGAGCTCGGCGCTGCCGTCGTGTCGGTGGGTGAGGACGATGTCGTTGCCCTCCTGGGCCAGCCTGCGCGCGATCGCCGCGCCGATGCCCTGGGACCCGCCCGTGACCAGGGCTACCCGTGTGTCGTGCTCCGCCATGTTCCGTTTCGTCGTCCGTCGTGCCCGTGCTCGCCGGTACGAGACCGGCGACTTCCGGCACTCTGGCGGACCGGCGCCGGTCATGGGTGGGTGTCTCTCCATTCGGCACACCGGGGAGCGGTGGCCCCCCTGGCGAGAACCGGGGGCTGCGCGTCGACCGCTGCCCTGGCGCTGTGGTAGTCCCTGCCCCAGCCGCGCCGTCCCTCACCCCGTGCTCCGCGGCGTGAGGGCCGAGACGACGCACCGCCACGTGCCGTCGTCCTGCCGGGCGAAGACCTCGGTCGTGTACTCGTCCTCGTGGAACGGCCGGCCCTCCCAGTGCCCGGATTTGACGCCGTGGGCGAGGACGACGACGTCACCTCGCTCGCTCACCCTCGACCTCCTGCGGGCGGCGCACGACGATGCGCGGCGCCGGGTGACCCGCCGTCGCTGAGCGGCTGCGGCCGCGGGTGCCTGAACCGCGCCTCCGGGCCGCCCGGCCCGTTCACTCCGGCGGGTGGAGCACCTCCACGGCTCCGGTGGCCGGGTCGGTGAGCGTCACCCGTGTGTCCGGCGTGAGGTGGATCGCCACGGGCTCGCCCCACACCCGCACGTTGAGGGTGTCGCCGGGGGCTGCGGCAGCGATGCGACGCCGCAGCAGCGCGAGGTCGACGTCCTCGCCGTCGCGCACCTCCCACGACTGGGCACCGATGCCGAGGACCAGCGGGGAGCGCGCCGTCGTCCGCCTCGCGGGGGACGGCGGCGTTCCACGCCGCCGGCTCGGGATCGGGATGCCGAAGATGCTCTCCGGTGCCGGGGTGACCTCACCGTCGTCGGCAGGCGGCGGTGTGCCGGGGACGTCGTGTCCCGCCCAGATGCGCCACAGGCCGTCGTGCCGGATCACGTGGCCGGCGACGACGAGGTCGACCCCCTCCGCGGCGGCGAGCTGGGCACGCAACGGCCCGGTCTGCGCCGGCGGGACGAACCCGACGATGTGGTTGCGCCACAGCACGACGACCCGGTCCTCGAGCCCGGGTGCCAGCTGCAGTGTCGCGGGCGCCGTGGCGGCGGCGCGTTCGGCCGCCGTGAGCGCGAATGCGATGGCACGCTGGAGCGCCCGCGCCTCGGCCACCCAGAAGCCGGCGCCGACGTCGGCCGGTACCTGGGCGCGCCGGCGCCAGCGGTCGAAGATCCTCACGGGTGCCAGTCTCCCAAGGGGCGGGGCCGGTTCGCCGCCGCGACGCACCGGTGGGCCGTCAGCGCACTCCCCTCCGCTTGCTCACGAGGTCGAACGCGACCGCGACGAGCAGCACGAGCCCCTTGATGACCTGCTGCCACGCCGACTCCACGGCCATGATCGACAGGCCCATGTTGAGCACTCCCATGATGAGAGCACCGACGATGGCACCGGAGATCCGCCCGACACCACCGCTGACGGCGGTGCCGCCGATGAAGGCCGCGGCGATCGCGTCGAGCTCGAAGAGGGTGCCGGCGGCGGCCACCCCGGCGCCCGCGCGAGACGCCGTCACGACACCGGCCAGCGCCGCGAGGACCCCCATGTTGACGAAGACCATGAAGTCCACACGCTTGGTGTTGATACCGGAGAGCACCGCCGCCTGGAGGTTGCCTCCGATGGCGTAGATGTGCCGGCCGAAGACCGTCCGGTTCATCACGAAGGAGTAGGCGACGACGAGGACGCCCACGATGACGAGGACGATCGGGGTGCCGCCCGCGCTCCGGGAGAGCAGGTAGGTGACGAAGGCGATGAGGGCGCCGGCCACGACGAGGCGCGCGACGAAGGCCACGAGCGGCTCGACGGCGAGGTCGTGCCTGCGCTTGGCGATGCGGCTGCGGACCTGCCCCGTGACGAGCCCGACGACGGCGACGGCCCCGATGAGCAGCGTGACGACGTCGAGGTTGGCGACGAAGCCCAGCACGTTGGGCACCGAGCCGTTGGAGATGCGGATGAAGCCGCGCGGCAGCCCGGCGACGGTGGTGCCGACGAGCACGATCGCCAGCCCCCGGAAGATGAGCATGCCCGCGAGCGTGACGATGAAGGCGGGGATGCCGACGTAGGCGATCCAGAAGCCCTGCCAGGCACCGATGACCACGCCCAGCAGGAGCGCCGCGACGACGGCGAGGAGCCAGGGCACCTCGTAGCTGTTCATGAGGATCGCCGCCACACCGCCGACGAACGCGACGACGGACCCGACCGACAGGTCGATGTGGCGGGCGACGATGACCATGACCATGCCGATCGCCAGGATCATGACGTAGGCGTTCTGCTGGATGAGGCTGGCGACGTTGTTGGGGACGAGGAGCAGCCCGTCGGTGAGGATCTGGAAGAGGATGACGATCGCGACGAGCGCGATCATGATGCCGTACTGGCGGACGTTGCGGCTGAGGTACTGCGCCACTTCGCTCATCGGGCCACACCTTCCCTGTCCATCGTCATGAGGTGCATCAGCCGCTCCTGGCTCGCTTCCTCCCGGGCGACGACGCCGGTGATCCGCCCCTGGCTCATCGCGAAGATCCGGTCGCAGAGCCCGAGGAGCTCGGGCAGCTCGGAGGAGATGAGCAGGACGCCCTTGCCGGCGGCGGCGAGCTCGTTGACGACCTGGTAGATCTCGTACTTCGCGCCGACGTCGATGCCGCGTGTGGGCTCGTCGAGGATGAGCACCTCCGGCTCGGTGTAGATCCACTTGGCCAGCGCCACCTTCTGCTGGTTGCCGCCGGAGAGCTGGCCGACGACCGTCTGCACGGTCGGGGTCTTGATCCGCAGGTTGCGGCGGAACCGCTCCGCGACGGAGGTCTCGCGGTGCCTGTCGACCACGCCGCGGCGGGCGAGCGCACGCAGGTTGGCGGCGCTGATGTTCGTGGTGATGTCCTGGATGAGGTTGAGGCCGTAGCGCTTGCGGTCCTCCGAGGCGTAGGCGAGGCCCTGCCGGATCGCCTGCTCGACGGTCGCGGCACGGATCTCCCGCCCCGCGACGAACAGCCGACCGGAGATGTTGGTCCCGTAGGCGTGCCCGAAGACGGACATCGCCAGCTCGGTGCGTCCGGCGCCCATGAGCCCCGCGAGCCCGACGACCTCCCCGCGGCGGACGTCGAGGCCGGCGCCGTCGACGACGACGCGCTCGGTGTCGACGGGGTGGTGCACGGTCCAGTCCTCGATGCGCAGCACTTCCTCCCCGATCGACGGCGTGCGGTCGGGGTACCGGTTCTCCAGGTCGCG
Source organism: Georgenia sp. (assembly GCA_027322565.1). Classification (GTDB taxonomy): domain Bacteria; phylum Actinomycetota; class Actinomycetes; order Actinomycetales; family Actinomycetaceae; genus Oceanitalea. The sequence goes on along the minus strand of DAHVRG010000010.1, from coordinate 756 downwards.
GCCGACCATGAGCCGGATGACCCGCTCCTCGGTGACCGGGTCGGCGTCGTCGTCCATGTCGAGCGTCTCGATCGTGGCGCCGTCGCGCAGCACGGTGACGGAGTCGGCGATGGCGCCGATCTCGTTGAGCTTGTGGGAGATGAGGATCATCGTGATGCCCTGCTCCCGCAGCTGGCGCATGAGGCCGAGCAGGTGGGCGCTGTCCTCGTCGTTCAGGGCCGCGGTGGGCTCGTCGAGGATGAGGAGGCGCACCTCCTTGGACAGCGCCTTGGCGATCTCGACCAGCTGCTGCCGCCCGACACCGAGGTCGACGATCTTGTCGTCCGGCTCGGCGTCCAGGCCGACGCGGGCGATGAGCCTGGCGGCCTCGCTGTTGGTCGCGTTCCAGTCGATGATGCCGCCGTGCATCCGTTCGTTGCCGAGGAAGATGTTCTCCGCGACGGACAGGTAGGGGCTGAGCGCCAGCTCCTGGTGGATGATGACGACGCCGCGCTGCTCGCTGTCCCGGATCGACCGGAAGGTGCACGGCTCGCCGTCGATGAGGATCTCGCCGTCGTAGCTGCCGTGTGGGTGGACGCCGGAGAGGACGTTCATCAGCGTCGACTTGCCCGCGCCGTTCTCCCCGACGACGGCGTGGACCTCACCGCGCCGGACGGTGAGGTCCACGTCGGTCAGTGCCCTGACGCCGGGGAAGGTCTTGGTGATCCCCCTCATCTGGAGGATCGGTGGTTGCGTCGCCATGGTGGCTCCCTTGGG
>DAHVRG010000005.1 GCA_027322565.1 Georgenia sp. | reverse complement strand
CTCGACCCCGAGGACGAACGGGTCCTCGTCTGGACGCTCGAACCCGGACGGATCGTCGGCATCTGGCACGACCGCGCGGACGGCGCGACCCTCGCGGCGATGCATGCCTCGTTCGCCTTCCGGGTGCAGGTGCCCGGCGGTCGACGGCTGCCGGGCGCCGGCCTCACCTGGGTCGCGGTGCACCCGGGACACCGGCGCCGCGGCCTGGGCCGCGCCATGCTCCACACCCACCTGCGCCGGTCCCGCGAGCGCGGCGAGGTCGTCTCCGTGCTCGACGCCGCCGAGAGCGGCATCTACGGACGCTACGGGTACGGCATCGCCAGCCACCGCACGTCCGCCACCATCGGTCGGGGCGCGCAGCTGCGCGACGTGCCCGGCAGCGACACGCTCACCGTGGACTTCGAGACCCTCGCCCCGCAGCGCCACAGCGCCGTCGTCGAACGCGTCCACGGTGCCGTCGTCCGGCCCGGGTGGGTCACCCGCGACACCCCCGAGCTGCGCGCCGAGCACCTCCTCGACTGGCCCTCGGCCCGGCGCGACGCCGAGCGTCGGCGCATCGTCGTCGTCCGCGACCCCGCCGGTGAGCCGCGCGCCTACGCGATGTTCCGCCGCAAGGAGAAGTGGGCCGACGAGGGCCGGCCGGAGGGCACGGTCCGCGTGACCGACGCGCTCGCGCTGGACGCCGCCGCCCGGGCGCTGTGGGGTGCCCTGCTCGACCTGGACCTCATGGCGAGCGTCGAGGTGCACAACCTCACCCCGGACGATGCTCTCTTCGGGCTGCTCACCGAGCTGCGCGGCACGCGGCTCCGCGTCCACGACGACCTGTGGCTGCGGCTCCTCGACCTGCCCGCCGCTCTCGGTGCCCGGGCGTACGGCGCTCCGGTCGACGTCGTGCTCGACGTCAGCGACCCGCTCATCCCGGACAACGCCGGCCGCTGGCGGGTGCGGGGCGGCCCGGACGGGGCCGAGGTGTCCCGCACCGAGGCGCCGGCGCAGCTGGCCGTCGGGATCGCCGACCTCGGGGCGGCCTACCTCGGCGCCACGTCGCTCGCCGCCCTCGCGGCAGCCGGACGGGTCACCGAGCTCGTTCCGGGCACGCTCGTCCCGGCTGCCGCCGCCTTCGCCTGGCCGGTCGCACCGAGCACGGGCTGGGGCTTCTAGCGCGGCGAGGCACCGGCCCCCGACCGTCGCGGGGCGCCGGAACCCCCCTCGCTCAGCGCTGCTCGTAGGCCGCGAGCTGGTCGATCCGCCGCTGGTGGCGCTCCGCACCGGAGAACGGCTCGGCGACGAAGGCCTCGACGAAGGCGACGGCGTCGTCCACCGAGTGCTTGCGGGCACCGAGGGAGATGACGTTGGCGTCGTTGTGCTGCCGGGCGAGCCGGGCGGTGTCGAGGTCCCAGACGAGCGCTGCCCGCACGCCGCGGACCTTGTTCGCCGCGATCTGCTCACCGTTCCCGGAGCCACCGATGACGATCCCCAGGCTCCCGGGCTCCGCGGCGACGGCCTCCCCCGCGGCGAAGCAGAAGGCGGGGTAGTCGTCCTCCGCGTCGTACTCGTGGGCCCCGTGGTCCACGACGTCGTGCCCCCCGGCGGTGAGGTGCTCGACGAGGGCTGCCTTGAGCTCGAAGCCGGCATGGTCGGCGGCGATGTGGATACGCATGGTCCTATCTTGCCGTGTCACCGTCGGACCCCGGCCATCGCGCCTGCGACGCGGCCCCTCGCCTCCCGTATCGTCGTGGCATGACGACGAACGAGACGACCACCCGGATGTCGTTCGAGCAGGCGATGGACCACTCCGTCCGCCCGCAGGACGACCTCTACCGCTTCATCAACGGCACCTACCTGCGCGAGCACGAGATCCCCGCCGACCGCGCCCGCGACGGTGCCTTCATGGTGCTGCGCGACCTGTCCGAGCAGCGGGTGCGCGACATCATCACCGAGGCAGCCGCGGACGAACACGCGACCGGTGAGGCCCAGCAGATCGGCGACCTGTACGCCTCGTTCATGGCCGAGGACCGCATCGAGGCGCTGGGGACCGGGCCGCTCCAGCCGGACCTCGAGCTGTTCACCGCCGCCCGGGACAAGGACGCCCTCGCCCGTGCGATGGGCACCCTCGCCACGACCGGCGTGAGCGGCGCCGTCCCGCTCTTCGTCGACACCGACTTCAACGACCCGGACCGCTACAGCATCTTCTTCTGGCAGGGCGGCCTCGGGCTGCCGGACGAGTCCTACTACCGCGAGGAGACCCACGCCGAGACCCGTTCGAGCTACGTCGCCCACGTCGCGACCATGCTCGAGCTCTCCGGTCTCGTCACGGCCGACGAGGCGATGGGTGCCGCGCAGCGCGTGATGAACGTCGAGACCAGCCTCGCCGCCGGGCACTGGGACAAGGTCAAGGCCCGCGAGGCCCACCTGCTCAACAACCCGCGCACCTGGGCCGAGATCGTCGACTCGGCGCCGGGTTTCGCGTGGGAGACGTGGCGCCAGGCGCTCGAGCTGCCCGAGGGGGCGCTCGACACCTCGATCGTCGGCATGCCCTCCTTCCTCACCCACTTCGCGGCAGCCTGGGAGGAGCTCGACGTCGACTCCCTGCGCGTGTGGCTGCTGTGGCACGTCGTCTCCGCCCGCGCGCCGTACCTGCCGGCGGCGTTCGTCGAGGAGAACTTCGACTTCTACGGCCGTACGCTCACCGGCCAGCCCGAGCTGCGCGAGCGGTGGAAGCGAGGGGTCGCGCTCGTCGAGGGCGCCATGGGGGAGGCCGTCGGCAGGATCTACGTCGAGCGACACTTCCCGCCGGACCACAAGGCGCGGATGCAGGAGCTCGTCGACAACCTCATCGAGGCCTACCGCCAGTCCATCACCGAGCTCGACTGGATGGGCGAGGAGACCAAGCAGCGCGCGCTGGAGAAGCTCGCCGCCTTCACCCCGAAGATCGGCTACCCCGACCGGTGGCGGGACTACTCCACCCTGGAGACCGACCCGAACGACCTGCTCGGCAACGTCCGCCGCGCCGAGCTCTTCGAGACCAAGCGCAACCTCGCCAAGCTGGGCAGGCCGATGGACCGCGACGAGTGGTTCATGCCCCCGCAGATGGTCAACGCCTACTACAACCCGACGATGAACGAGATCGTCTTCCCGGCGGCCATCCTCCAGCCCCCGTTCTTCGACATCGACGCCGACGACGCGTGGAACTACGGCGGCATCGGCGCGGTCATCGGGCACGAGATCGGGCACGGCTTCGACGACCAGGGCAGCAAGTACGACGGCACCGGCCGGCTCCACGACTGGTGGACGTACGAGGACCGGGCGGAGTTCGAGGCCCGGACCAAGTCCCTCATCGCCCAGTACGACGCCTTCTCCCCCGGCCAGCTGGACGGGTCGCACCACGTCAACGGTGCGCTGACCATCGGGGAGAACATCGGTGACCTCGGCGGGCTGACGATCGCCATCAAGGCCTACGACATCGCCCTGCGCAAGCAGGGCCGGGACGGGCTGCACGACGCCCCGGTGATCGACGGCCTCACCGGGCTGCAGCGGGTCTTCTACTCCTGGGGCCGCATCTGGCAGCAGAAGGCGCGCGACGCCGAGGTGATCCGGCTGCTGACGATCGACCCGCACTCCCCCAACGAGTTCCGCTGCAACGGCGTGGTGCGCAACCTCGACTCCTTCCACGAGGCGTTCGACGTCCAGCCGGGCGACGGGCTCTACCTACCGCCCGAGGACCGGGTGAAGATCTGGTGACCACCGGCACGCCAAGGCGCGGACCGGGAAGGTACCGAAGCCCTCGACCGCCGGCGGCGCCGGGGTGCACCCGGGCGCCGCGCCCGGGCGGGGACCCAGCACCGCGCCGGGCGGCGGGTCTCAGAACAGGTCGTAGGCCCGCCGCGCGACCGTGAACCCGTACCCGGACTCGTCGTGCCGGCAGGTGACGCCGGACTCGGCGCTCTCGCAGGTGTACCCGTGCGCCGAGGTGGTCTCCCCGTAGTCGAGGGTGGGGACACCCCCGGCGACGACGAGCGGCTCGCACGGCATCGACGCGCCGGCGGGCTCCACCCGGAGGTGCCCGCCGGCGGCGTCGTCGTCGCACGACGCCGCGTCCTCGGCCGCGTAGTCGAAGCTGGAGATGACGCAGTCGGTGCTGTCCACCGTCAGGGCGCACACGATGTTGCCGGACGGTGAGGCGAAGTACTCCGGGTGAGCGCTGGTCGGCGTCTCCTCGGCCTCCTCCGGCCCCGCGGCGGACGTCTCCGAGGTCGGGCCCGACTCGTCCGGCGTCTGTGTCGTCGCCGGCGGCGGCGTCGTCGCCTCGGCCGCCCGCTCTCCTCCCCCGCCGCTGAGCCGGCCGACGAGGAGGACGACGAAGAGGAGCACGAGCGCGCTCACCACGACGATGAGCAAGATCTGCGCCGGCGTCAGCCGCCGGTGACCCGCCGGTTCGGACATGGACCTTCCCGTCTCTCGACAACGGGCGACACGGTACCCACCGCACGCCGCGGACGGAAAAGGACGGCTCGTCAGGCGGGCCGCGCCCCGAAGACGGCGGTCCCGACCCGGACCATCGTCGCGCCGGCGGCGACGGCGATCTCCAGGTCCCCGCTCATCCCCATCGACAGCTCCCGGGCCTCCGCCGTTCCCGGCGCCCCGCTGGAGACGATGTCGTCCCGCAACCTCGCTAGGCGCTCGTAGGACTCGCGGACGACGTCGACGTCATCGGAGTTGGCCCCGACCGTCATGAGCCCACGCAGCCGCAGGTGGGGCAGCGCCCCGACACCGGTCGCGAGGTCGACAGCGGCCTCGGGCGCCACCCCGGCCTTCGTCGGTTCGCCGGAGGTGTTGACCTGGACGAAGACGTCGAGCATCCGCCCCACGTTCCCGGCCAGCCGGTCGAGACGCTCGGCGAGCGCGAACCGGTCCACGCTCTGCACGCAGCTGACGAGCGGGACCACCTTGGTCGCCTTGTTCGACTGGAGCCGGCCGATGAAGTGCATCTCGTGCTCGTACTCGACGAGGCACGGGGCCGTCGCGGCGAGCTCCTGCGCGCGGTTGTGGCCCAGCAGCGTCGCGCCGGCACGGATCGCGGCCTGCACCTGCTCGGCGGGCTGGGCCTTGACCGCGAGGAGCAGCTGCACCTCCCCGGGGTCCCGCCCCACGACCCGGGCGGCCGTCGCCACCCGCTCCCGCACCGCCGAAAGTCGATTCGCCAGCTCACTGCTCACGCCCCGACGATAGCGCGCTCGTCCCCGCCGCCTGCCGGCGCCTCCTGGCGTGCGCTGTGCCGCTCGAGGAACGCGTACACCTCGGTGTCGTCCACGCCGGGGAAGGTGCCCGGCGGGATGGCGGCGAGCAGGTGGGAGTGCGCGCGGGCGCTGGGCCAGGAGGCGGCGGCCCAGCGCTCGGCGAGCTCCGCCGGCGGTCGGCGGCAGCACGCCGGGTCGGGGCACTGGGAACGGGCCCGCACGGTGGTCTCCCGGCCCTGGAACCACCGCGCGTGCTCGAACGGGACGCCGACGTCGATCGCGAAGTCCCCGGCCCCCGTGCGCTCCACGTGGGTGGTGCACCAGTACGTGCCGCGGCCCATGTCGGTGTACTGTTGGTGGGTCGCGTACCGGTCGGCCTTCTGGAAGACCGCCCGGGAAGCCCAGTAGCGGCAGACGACCTGCCCCTCGATGGCACCGCTGACGTCGGTGGGGAAGGTGACGTCGTCGTTCTCGTACGCCTTGTAGATGACGCCGTCCTCCCCCACCCGCAGGAAGTGGACCGGGATGTCGAGGTGCTCGGTGGCGAGGTTGGTGAACCGGTGGGCGGCGGTCTCGTAGGAGACGGCGAAGGCGTCACGCAGGTCGTCGATGGCCAGCTCGCGCGCGGCCTTGGCCTCGCGGAGGAAGTCGACGGCGGCACGCTCGGGGACGAGCAGCGCAGCCGCGAAGTAGTTCACCTCCACGCGCTGGCGCAGGAAGTCGGCGTAGCTCGTCGGCTCGACGTGGTCCAGCGCCACGTGCCCCAGCGTCTGCAGCAGGATGCGGCGGGGGTCCTGCCCGGTGCGGGCGGTGACCGGCAGGAAGATCCTCCGGTGGCGCCGGTCGATGATGGAGCGGGTCGAGCTGGGCAGGTCCGGGACACGCTCGACGGCGAAGCCGAGGTGGCGAACCACGGACGAGACCCCGCGGTCGGTGAGCGGCCCCGCCCGGTGCCCGACGGCCGCACCGATCCGCCCGGCGACCTGCTCGATCTCGGTGAAGTAGTTGTTGCGCGCCCGCATCGCGGCACGCAGCTCGGCGTTGGCGCGGCGTGCCTCCTCGGGGGTGGCCGCCCGGATCGCGCTCGCCCGGGCCAGCTCCCGGTGCATCCCCACGAGCGCCTCGAGCACCTCGGTGGGCAGCGTCGCGCTCGGCTTGACCACCGGCAGCCCCAGGGCGGTGTAGTGCGGGGAGTCCTGGGCGCGGCCGAGGTCGATCTCCAGGGCCGCCCGGCGCGACGGCGGTTCCGGCCGCAGCAGGTCCTCGACCGCCACCCCCAGCTCGCGCGCGACAGCGGCGAGGAGCGCCAGCCGCGGCTCCCGGCGACCGTTCTCGATCTGGGAGAGCAGCGACTGCGCCCTGCCCACCCGCTCGGCCAGCTGGGCCAGCGTCAGCCCGCGGGCACGGCGGGCGTGCCGGATGCGCGGGCCGAGCACGGCGAGGTCGACGTCGTCGGACAGTGCAGCAACCACGACTTCTTCTCCCAGGGTGAAGGATCACGAAACTTCACCGAGAGTACCCCTAGGTGTGCCCCGCGTCACTCCCCCAGTGTGTAGTCACGCAGATGTTCACCGGCTCCGTGCCGGCCGACGAGGAGAAGACCGATGACCGCCACCACGATGTCCCCCACCACCCGGACCGTCGACGCCCGGATCCGCACCGAGGCCGCCGATCTCGCCCAGGACTGGGCCGGCAACCCCCGCTGGGCCGGTGTCCGCCGCGACTACAGCGCCGAGGACGTCGTGCGGCTGCGCGGCAGCGTCCGGGAGGAGCACACCCTGGCCCGGCGCGGCGCCGAGCGGCTGTGGGAGCTGCTCCACACCCGGGACTACGTCCACGCGTTGGGCGCGTTCACCGGCCTGCAGGCCACCCAGATGGTCCGCGCCGGGCTCGAGGCGATCTACCTCTCCG
>DAHVRG010000321.1 GCA_027322565.1 Georgenia sp. | reverse complement strand
TCGGGGCGGCGTTGAGCGCGGGGGCCTGGAAGTACTGCACCGACGTGGCCGCCACCATGAGCGCGAGGAACATGAGGGCGACGATCGTCGCGAGGTGGCGCACCGGGGTCTTCACGGCAGCCTCACCACCTCGGTGGGGTTGGCGTCGTCCCCGGTCGACCGGAAGGTCACCTCGTCGGCGTCCCCGGTGGGGGCGATGGGGCCGATCGGCAGGTCACCGGTGAGGGCGGCGGGGCGTCGGGCGGCGTCGGAGATGCGCAGGAGGAGGGCGACGATCATCCAGTTGACGACGAGGGAGGAGCCGCCCTGGGCGAGGAACGGCATCGTCAGCCCGGTGAGCGGGATGAGCCGGGTGACCCCGCCCACGACGACGAAGCACTGGAAGGCGACGACGAACGAGAGCCCCGAGGCGAGGAGGGTGCCGAAGCCGTCGCGGACGCCGATCGCGGCTCGCATGCCGCGCTGCACGAGGACGAGGTACATGAGGAGGATGGCGGCCAGGCCGGTGAGGCCGAGCTCCTCACCGAGCGAGGCGATGATGAAGTCGGAGTTCGCGTAGGGCACGATGTCCGGCCGGCCCTGCCCCCAGCCCGTCCCCATGAGCCCGCCCGAGGCGAGGCCGAAGAGCCCCTGGACCACCTGGTAGGAGCCGGCGGGCCGCGCGTAGACGGCGGGGTCGAGCGCGTTGAGCCACACGTCGAAGCGGGCGGCCACGTGCCCGAAGGTGCTCGCGGCCAGGGCTGCGCCGCCGCCGAAGAGGAGCAGGCCGATGAGGATCCAGCTGAGCCGCTCGGTGGCGACGTAGAGCATGGCGACGAAGAGCGCGAAGAACAGCAGCGCGGTGCCGAGGTCGCGCTGGAAGACGAGGACGAGCAGCGCGACGCCCCAGGCGAGGAGGATCGGGCCGAGGTCGCGGACCCGCGGGAGCTGCAGGCCGAGGATCTTCGGCCCCGCCAGCGCCAGGGTGTCCCGGTTGGTCACGAGGTAGCCGGCGAAGAAGACGCCGAGGAGCACCTTGGCGAGCTCGGCGGGCTGGAAGGACAGGGGCCCGAGGCTGATCCAGATCCGCGCCCCGTTGATCTCCTGCCCGAGGACCGGCATCAACGGCAGGAGCAGCATGACGAGGCCGAGGACCATCGACAGGTAGGTGTACCGCCGCAGCCGGCGGTGGTCGCGCAGCGCGACGACGACGGCAACGGCGGCCGCCATCCCGAGCATCGTCCACAGCACCTGCCGGGAGGCGAACGCGGTCTCCTCCGCGTGGTCGATGCGGTGGATCATCGCCAGGCCCAGGCCGTTGAGCGCGACGGCGATGGGGAGGAGGACCGGGTCGGCGTAGGGGGCGCGCCAGCGCAGCACGACGTGGGTGCCGAGGGCGAGCAGGACGAGCACCCCGAGCTGGGTGACCATCCCGCTGGGCGGGGAGCCGGTGGTCGCCAGGCCGACCTGGAGGTAGGCGTACAGGCCGATGGCGAGGGCGAGGAGCAGGAGCCCGAGCTCCACCCAGCGGGCGGGGCGACCGGCCTGCGGGTTGACGATCGCCATCAGGGGCCGTCCGGCGTCGGCTCGGAGGTCGGTGTGGGCGGTGCCGTGGGTGTCGGGGGTGGTGTGCGGTCCGGCGTCTCGGTCGGGCCGGACGCGGGCTCATCACCGCGGGCCTCGGCCCGCAGCTCCCCGACCCGGGACTCGGCCTGCTCGAGCGAGGAGACGGTGATCGTCGCGTCGAGGCGGTCGCGGACGTAGCCGGGCAGCTCGTCGAGGCGCAGGTCGGTCCGGGTGTGCACCGTCGACAGGGTGATCGGCCCGAGTTCCTGCGGGATGCCCCGGTAGATGGCGACGACGTCGCCCGCGGGGGCGAGGTAGTACTGGGTCTGCGTCCAGCCGTAGCCGAGCCATCCACCGAGCCCGAGGAGGGCGATCAGGAGCAGGACGAGGACGACGCCGCCCGCACGGCGCCGTCGGCGGGGCGGCTCGTGCTCCTTGTCCTCCTTCGGCGGAGCCGGGGCGAGCGCTGCGGCGGCGCGGCCGGCCGCGCTGTCCGTGCCGCGGGTGCCGCGGAGCCGGTCGGTGGCGGCCGCGCCCACCACCTGCGGGGTCGTGGCCGGGACGACGCCGTCGGGCAGGTTGTTGCCGTCGAGGAAGTCGCCGATGACGCAGGTGACGTTGTCCGGCCCACCTGCGCGCAGGGCGAGGTCGATGAGCTCCTCGGCGCACTTGCCCGGGTCCGGCACGCCCATGAGCGTGTCCGCGATCGTCTCGGCGCTCACGACGCCGGACAGGCCGTCGGAGCAGAGTAGCCACCGGTCCCCGGCGCGGGCCTCGCGCACCGACTCGTCGAGGATGACGTCGCTGTCGGTGTCGCCGAGCACGCGCAGGAGCACCGAGCGCTGCGGGTGGCGCTCCGCCTGCTCGGCGCTGATCCGGCCGATGTCCACGAGGTGCTGGACGAAGGTGTGGTCCGTCGTCACCTGGATGAGGACGCCGTCGCGCAGCAGGTAGGCGCGGGAGTCACCGATGTGGACCATGGCGACCTTGTTCTCCGAGCGCAGCACCGCGATGCACGTGGTGCCCAGGCCGGCGAGCTCGGGATCGGCGTCCGCCCGTTCCTCGAGGTCAGCGTGCGCCGCCGCGACGGCCTCCCGCAGGCTGGGCAGCAGGTCGTCGGCCGTGGGCTGCTCCTCGTCGAGGTGGACGAGGTGGGCCAGCGCCACGGAGGAGGCGATGTCACCGCCCGCGGGGCCGCCCATGCCGTCGGCGAGCACGAGGAGGTGCGGTCCGGCGTACCCCGAGTCCTGGTTGCTCGACCGGACGAGGCCGACGTCGGAGCGGGCGGCGAAGTTGACGATCAATGACATGGGCGGGCTCAGCGCTGCAGCTCGATGACGGTCTGGCCCACCCGGACGGGCGTGCCGGCGGTCACCTGGGTGGGCTGGGTCAGGCGCTGCTCCCCGATGTACGTACCGTTGGTCGAACCCAGGTCCTCCACCCACCAGGCGCCGTCCTGCGGGAAGAAGCGGGCATGGCGCCCCGAGGCGTAGTCGTCGTCGAGGACGAGGGTGGCCGAGGGCGAGCGACCGACGATGATCGCTGACGGGCCGAGCGGCAGGGTGGTGCCGGTGAGCGGCCCCTGGGTGACGACGAGCCGGGTGGGTGCCCTGCGGCCGGGCCGCTGCTGGACCTGGGCGGGACGGCGGGGGCTGCGTTCGCGGCGGGTGCGGCGACGCACGATCTTGGTCCCGAAGATGTCCCGGCGCAGCACGTTGAGGGCGGCGAGGACGAAGATCCACAGCAGCGCGAGGTAGCTCAGCCGCAGGAGGGTGACGGCCAGCTCGGTCATCGGCCGATCACCCGCCCGCCGCGTCGTCGGCGTTCCAGAACAGGATCCGGGTGCGCCCGATGGTGATGGTGTTGCCGTCGAGCAGGGTGGCGGCCTGGACGCGGTGACCCTCGACGTAGGTGCCGTTGGTCGAGCCGAGGTCGGTGGCCACCGTCCCGTTCGGGGTGACGCGCAGCTCGAGGTGCCGGCGGGAGACGCCGGAGTCCTCGACGACGATGTCGGCCTCGGTCCCCCGGCCGATGACCGTGACGGGCCCGGTGAGGAGGTAACGCTGGCCGTCGATGTCGATCATCGGGTGGCGGGCAGAGGTCGCGGCCGAGGTGGCCGGTGCGGCGCTCCCGCGCCGGGTCGCGGAGTCGACGTCGAGCCGGCCGGTGGCGATGGAGTCGTCGGTCTCGAAGCGGACGGTGACCGGGCCGACGAAGGCGTAGTGCTGGCTCCCGGCGTGCTCGGTGGCGGCCGCGACCATCTCCTCGGCCAGTGCGTCGGCCCCCCACGACTCCACGCGTTCGTGGTCGGAGGGGCTGAGCCGGACGGTGAACTCGTTGGGCACGACGGTGCGTCCGCGGGAGACGGCGGCGGCGCGGTCGTCCATGGTGCGGCGGATCGCGCTGGCGATCTCCACCGGCTTGACCTCGCTGCGGAACGCCTTCGCGAAGACGTTGTTGACCGCGTTCTCGACCTTCTTCTCGAAGCGTTCCAGCGCTCCCATCGTGCACCTCCTCCCACAGCCCTCCTGATCGTAACGATCTTGCATCGTTCCCGACGCATCCGCGGCTCGGTTCGGCGCGGCCGCGACCGCGTGTGACACCGCTCTCGATGGGGTCGGGGCGTCGTCGTCACGGGGGGACGCGTGCTAATCTCGTTCCCGCTGTGCACGCAGCATGCGCGAGTGGCGGAATAGGCAGACGCGCACGGTTCAGGTCCGTGTGCCCGAGAGGGCGTGGGGGTTCAACTCCCCCCTCGCGCACAGCGCAAGACCCGCAGGATCCCGGCTGAGGCCGAGGTCCTGTGGGTCTTCTTCTTTGCCGGTTCGTTGCCGCTGCGCCGGAGGAGGAGCGTCAGCCCGAACCGGTTCCGGTCGGGCGGCCCTGTGTGCTCAGTCGCGCCGGTCCCCTTGCGGCTGCACCCGCATGATCACCGATGTTCGGACTACCTCCGAGCCGTGACCGTCCCTGACAAGGATTCGCCCGGGAGAATCGGCAGGGTGCCCGCTCGTCCGGCACGCGTCGTGGTGCTTCGTGGACGCGATGGTGATCGTCGCGGAGGGCCCGTGCCTCACTCGCGCTGAGCGTCTCCACCACGTCACGAGTGGCTGTGCAGGCCGTCGAGGACGTAGCCCAGTGCGCGGCGCCACCACTGCCCGTCAAGGCGGAGGGCCTGGGCGTTGAGCCAGATGAGGTTGGCGATGTCCTCTGGTTCGGCGTCCGGCCGGAGTGATCCTTCGGCCTGCGCCGCCCGCATGAGCTCGACGCCCGTGGCGACCGCGCGCTCATGCACGGCGCGCAGCTCGGTCGCCTCCGGGAAGCGGGCCACCACTGCCGCGTTGACGTGCGGGGTGGCGGCCTGGACCTCACCGATCGCGACGATGTAGCTGGCGAACCGCTCCCAGGCGGTCGACCCGTGGACGGTGGCGAGGGCGCGTTCGAGGTTCTCCGCTGCCAGATCCGCGACGGCCGCGTCGATCAGGCCCTCGCGGCCGCCGAACCGGTGGTAGATCGTGCCGGGGCTGACTCCGGCCCGGCGGGCGACCTCCTCGAGGGAGGCCTCGAGCCCGTGCTCGGCGAACACCTCGGCCGCCGCCGCCCGGATGCGTTCGACGTTGCGGCGAGCATCTGCGCGCACGAGACCTCCTCGGCCAGGAATAAATTGACGATGCCTCAAGTTGGCGCTGTCGCCATGCCAGCACACTTGAGAATACGGAGGCCCTCGATGGCCGACTACGGACATGACGTCAGCTTCGGCGTCAGCATCGACCCTGCCGCCATCGGCGTCGAGCACGCATTGAGGACCGCCCGCCTGGCGGACTCACTCGGGCTGGACCTGCTCGCCGTCCAGGACCACCCGTACCAGCCGGGCCACCTGGACTCCTGGACCCTGTTGACCTACCTGGCGGCCGCCACCGAACGCATCGCCGTCATGCCCGACGTGGCAGACCTCCAGCTCCGCCCGCCCACGATGCTCGCCAAGGCTGCGTCGTCCCTGGCGCTGATCACCGGGGGACGGGTGCAGCTGGGGGTCGGCGGAGGGGCCTTCCCCGAGGCCATCGCCGCGATGGGCGCTCCCCGCCGCACCCCCGGCGCGATGGTCACCTACTCCGAGGCGGCGGTGGAGGTGCTCACCCACGCCCTGCGTGGCGGCCCGGTCGAGGTCTCCAGCCCAGAGCACAGCGTCTCCTACGTGGCCGGCCCGGCGGTCCGGCAGCGACCGCAGGTATGGCTCGGAGCCCAGCAGCCGCGCATGCTCGGCCTGGTCGGGCGCCGCGCCGACGGCTGGGTCGCGCCGCTGAACATCTACGTGCCGCCCGACGAGGTGCCGGAGAGACAGCGCATCATCGACGACGCCGCACGCGCGGCCGGCCGTGACCCGGCCAGGGTGCGCCGCATCTACAACGTCCTCGGCACGATCGGTGCCGGCAGCGCAACCCCCGGCTCACCGGGCCTGGTCGGCGACGCCGCCACCTGGGTGGACTTCCTCGCCACGGCCGTGACCGAGCTCGGGTTCGACACCTTCGTCATCTGGCCGCACGGGGACACCGGTGCACAGCTGGAGCTCCTGGCGCGCGAGGTCGTGCCCGCGGTGCGTCGTCGTGTCGCGCACATCCGGAGGTCGCGATGACCGTGCTGCCCACCTCCATCGCCCGGGTGACTCCGGCGGACAAGTCCTACCGACTGCTGCGCTCCACCTATACGGCCCATCACTCGCCGGCCGAGATCCTGCTACCGCGCTCGCCGGCCGAGGTCTCGCGGGCCCTCACCTACGCCGCGGCGACCAGCGGCCCTGTCTCGGTACGCAGCGGCGG
>DAHVRG010000318.1 GCA_027322565.1 Georgenia sp. | reverse complement strand
ACCCGGTCCCCGACCTGCCAGTCGGTGCCGTAGAGGTCGGCGACGTCCGCGCCCACCTCGACGATATCGTCGAGGTGGGCGCGGACGTCGCCGACCTCTACGGCACCGACTGGCAGGTCGGGGACCGGGTGCAGGTCATCGCGGCCGTCCCGTGCGGCGAGTGCCACGAGTGCCGCAAGGGCTGGATGGCGGTGTGCCAGAACCAGACCTCGATGGGCTACCAGTACGAGGGCGGCTTCGCCGAGTACATGGTCGTCCCCCGCCAGGTGCTCAAGGTCGACGGGCTCAACCGGATCCCGGACAACGTCGGCTTCGACGAGGCCTCCGCGGCCGAGCCGCTCGCCTGTGCCATCAATGCCCAGGAGCTGCTCGGGATCGAGCCGGGCGACGTCGTCGTCGTCTTCGGGGCGGGACCGATCGGGTGCATGCACATCCGCGTCGCCCGCGGCGTCCACCAGGCCGGGGAGGTCTACCTCGTCGACGTCAACGCCGAGCGGCTGGCGATGTCGGCGGAGGTCGCCCGCCCGGACGGGACCATCGACGGCTCCCAGGTCGACGTCGTCGAGAAGGTCTACGAGCTCACCGGCGGCCGCGGCGCCGACGTCGTCATCACCGCGACGGCGGCCAAGGTGGCCCAGGAGCAGGCGGTGGCGATGGCGGCCCGCAACGGGCGCATCTCCTTCTTCGGCGGGCTGCCGAAGACCGACCCGGTGATCGCGCTGGACTCCAACGTCGTCCACTACCGCCAGCTGCACATCCACGGCGCCAACGGCTCGGCGCCCGAGCACAACAAGCGGGCACTGGAGTACATCTCCACCGGGCAGGTCCCGGTCAAGGACCTCATCACCCACCGCATCCCGCTGGCCGACGTCCTGTCGGCCTTCGACCTCGTCCGCAGCGGCACGGCGATCAAGGTGACCGTCGAGCCCTGACCGGCGGCCGTAGCATCAGGCCGGGCCGGCGGGCAGCCACCGCCGGCCCGGTCAGGTCACCCGAGGGGAGCAGCGTGTACGCAGAGGAGCGGCAGCAGGCCATCGCCCGGCTCGTCATGACCCGCGGCCGGGTCGCGGTCACCGAGCTCGCGGAGGAGTTCTCGGTGACCACCGAGACGGTGCGCCGCGACCTCAGCGCGCTCGAGCGGATGCGGCTCGTGCGGCGCGTGCACGGCGGGGCGGTCCCGGCCGCCTCCCTCTCCGCGATGGAGAGCCGGCTCGACGAGCGGGACGCCACCCGCGCCCGGGAGAAGGAGCGCATCGGGCTGGCCGCGACCCGTTTCCTTCCCGCCGACGGCGGGACGGTGGCCATCGACGCCGGGACGACGACGGCGCGGCTCGTCAACGTCATCCCGCCGGACGCGCAGCTCACCGCATTCACCAACGGCGTCCCGATCGCCGCGCGGCTCGCGCAGCTCGGCGGGGTCGAGCTCCACCTGCTGCCCGGCCGGGTACGCAACACGACGCAGGCGGCGGTCGGCTCGGTCACGACGCAGACGCTGCACCGGGTGCGGGTGGACGTCGCCTTCCTCGGCACCAACGGCATCACCGCCGAGCACGGCTTCTCCACCCCCGACTTCGAGGAGGCGGCGGTCAAGGAGGCACTGGTGCGCGCGGCGAGCCGCGTCGTCGTCCTCGCCGACTCGACCAAGGTGGGCCGGGACACCACCGTGAGCTTCGCCGACCTCGGAGACGTCGACGTCCTCGTCACCGACACCGAGCCCGAGGCCGTCCCGCTCGAGACCTTCACCGCACACGGCGTAGAGGTGGTAGTGGCATGATCCTCACCCTGACGGCCAACCCGAGCATCGACCGGACGATCACCCTCACCGGCCCCCTGGAGCGAGGCGCCGTGCTGCGCGCCGCCTCGATGACCTCCCAGGCGGGCGGCAAGGGCGTGAACATCTCCCGCGCCGCCGTCGCCGCGGGTGTCCCGACGGTCGCGGTGCTGCCCGCCGGCGCCGACGACCCGTTCGTCGCCGAGCTGGGCGCCGCCGGCATCGCGTGCCGCCCGCAGGAGCCGGCCGGGCCGGTGCGGGTGAACCTCACGATCACCGAGCCGGACGGCACGACGACGAAGATCAACAACCCCGGCGCCGCAGTGGAGCGCCACCACCTCGACCTCCTCGCCGCGGCCGTCGTCGAGTTCGCCGCCGATGCCACCTGGGTGGTGCTCGCCGGGTCGCTGCCGCCCGGGGCGCCCGCGGGCTGGTACGCCGAGCTCGTCGGCGCGCTACGCGGCACCTCCGCCCGGGTGGCGGTGGACACGAGCGAGGCGCCGCTCGCCGCGCTGGCCGAGGCCCTGCCCGCGTCGGCCCCGGACCTCATGAAGCCGAACGGGGACGAGCTCGCCACCCTGACCGGCGCCGACGCGGAGGCGCTCGAGGGCGATCCGCGGGCCGCCGCGGTCGCGGCCCAGGAGCTCACCGCACAGGGGGTGGGCGCCGTGCTCGTCACCCTCGGCGGCGCGGGCGCCGTCCTCGTCACCGGTGACGGCGCCTGGCACGCTCCCGCCCCGCCGACCACCGTGGTGAGCACGGTCGGCGCCGGGGACTCCAGCCTCTTCGGCTACCTCCTCGGTACCGAGCGCGGGCTCGCGCCGGACGCTGCGCTGGCGCTCGCCGTCGCCTACGGCAGCGCGGCCGCGAGCCTGCCGGGCACCACCATCCCCCGCCCCGAGGACGTCGACGCCGCCGCCGTCACCCCGACCCGCCTGGACCTCGCTCGGCTCTGAGCTCGGTCAGTCCCTCCCGCACGGCCTCGGCGATGCGTCGTTGGATCTCCTCGGAGTGGAGCCCGAGACCGTCCGCGGCGTCGTCGTCAGGCGGGGCCGTGGCCGCCCGGGCCGGGTCGAGGAGCCGGCCCATGCCGGCCTGGAGCAGCCGCTGGTCCATGACCCCGGAGCCGCCCACGGTGAGCATGCCGGCCCCCTGGTCGAGCGCGGCGATGAGGACGCCGATCTCCTCCGCCGTCATCGGGTCCCCCTCGGCGCGCTGCTCCCGCGCGATCCCGGTGTAGGCCGCGAGCAGCCGCCGCAGCCGCTTGCCGAGCTCCGGGGCGAGCGCCTCGTCGCGCGCGGCGGCCGCGATGAACTCCAGGGTGGCGAGGGAGAACCCGATCATCGAGCGGGCGAACTCCTCCGGGTCCCAGTCACCGGTGACCGCGGGCGGCTGGGGCGGCTCAGGACGCCCGAACGGGTCCCAGGAGTCGGCCGTCTCGAAGGCGATCTCCATGTTGGCGTCCATGACGGCGAGGAAGAGCCCGGCCTTGCCGTCGAAGTTCGAGTAGATCGCGCCCTTGGAGAAGCCGGCCCGGCGGGCTATCTCCTCCAGCCGCGCGCCGTGGTAGCCGTCCTCCGCGAAGACCATGCGGGCGGTGAAGATCAGCGCCTCGCGCGTCTGCCGCTGCCGGTCGCGGCGGGAGATCGGGTCGGGGAGGTCCATCGCAACCATGCTACGCCGTTGACGTACCAGCAGTATCGAGATACCGTCGGTATTCACATACCGATGGTATCTGGAAGGACTTCCCATGGACGCTGACGTTCTCCACGTCACCGGACTCACCCGCCGCTTCGGCAAGGTCGTGGCCAACGACGACGTCTCACTCCGGGTGCGCCCGGGAGAGGTCGTCGGGCTGCTCGGCCACAACGGGGCGGGCAAGACCACCCTGGTGTCGCAGGTGGTCGGGCTCCTGCGCCCCGACGCCGGCACGATCCGCGTCGGGGACGTGGACGCCGTGCGCAACCCCGCGGCGGCGCGCCGGCACGTGTCGCTCCAGCCGCAGGCGCAGGCCCCGATCGACGGGCTCACTCCGCGCGCCGCGATCGAGATCGCGGGGCGGATCCGCGGGCTGAGCACACGCCAGGCCAGAGCGGCGGCTGAGGAGCTGGCCGCCGAGCTCGACATCCTGCCGTGGCTGGACAAGCCGGCCCTGCCCGAGGGCCGGGGCCTGTCCGGCGGTATCCGGCGCCTCACCGCCTTCGCGATGACCGTCGCCGCACCCATCCCGCTGCTCGTGCTCGACGAGCCGACGAATGACATCGACGCCTCCCGCCGCCGGCTGCTGTGGACGGCCGTGCGCCGCCGGGCCGACGCCGGCGCCGGGGTCCTGCTCGTCACGCACAACGTCACCGAGGCGGAGCGGATCGTCGACGAGCTCGTCGTCCTCGACCGCGGCCGGGTCGTCGCCGCCGGCTCCCCCACCCGGCTGCGCGGTACCCAGGACACCGACCTCCGGCTGGAGCTGCAGCTGCCTCCCGAGACCGGGGAGGTGACCTTCGACCCGCCGTCGCTGCCCGTGCTGCGCCAGGTCCGCGTCGGGCGGCGGGTGCTGCTCACCGTCCCCTCCCACGCCGCCGCGGACGCCGTCGCGTGGGCGACGACGCTGCGCGAGGAGGGCCGGGTCGACGGCTACTCCCTCGCCCCGGCCACCCTGGAGGACGCGTACCTCGCCCTCACCTCCCCCGAGCAGGACGACGAGACCCCGACCACCGCCCAGGAGCCCGCCCATGTCTGAGGCCACCACCACCCGTCCCGCCGCTGCCGCACCCGCTCCCGTGCAGGTGGGTATCGGCACCTCGTTCCGCACCCTGCTGCGCTGGAACCTCGCGCAGATCGGGGCGCTGCTGCCGCTGGTCGTCGTCGTCCAGGCGCTCCTCGCGGCCGGCATCATCGTCGGGTTCGGCTTCATCATCCCCGACATCGACCCGGGGACCGCGCTGTTCCTCGCGACGGGCGCCCCCACCGTGCTGCTCCTGACGATCGGGCTCGTCATCGTGCCGCAGGGCGTCGCGCAGGCACGCACCGCGGGCACGTTCAACTACATGCGGTCGCTGCCCCTAGCCCGGCCGCTGCTGCTCGCCGCCGACATGACGGTGTGGCTGCTCATCGCGCTGCCCAGCGTCGCCGTCGCGGTGCTCGTCGCAGCCCTGCGCTACGACCTCGACTTCTCCTTCGACTGGCCGGTGCTCGTCGCCGCAGCCGTGCTCGTCACCCTCATGGCCACGGCGGTGGGGTACGCGATCGCGGTGAGCATGGCACCGCTGCTCGCCCAGCTCATCACCCAGGTGCTCGTCTTCTTCGTCCTGCTCTTCTCGCCGATCACCTTCCCGGCGAGCCAGCTGCCGTCCTGGTTCCGGTCGCTGCACGACGTGCTGCCCGCGCGTCCGGGGGCGGACCTGCTGCGGGCGGGGCTGGCGTCGGACACCTTCACCGCGAGCGGCCAGGACCTCCTCGTCCTCGGGCTGTGGTGCGTGCTCGGCGTCGTCGTCACGCTGCGGGCGCTCGTGCGGCGCCAGTAGGGCGCTGTCGCGATCGGTGGCCTGCGCTCCGATGTTCGCGAGATCCTCGGGATCCTCCGCTCCCGCTGAGGCCGCTCAGCGCAGCACGGCTGCCGCAACCGCCTCCTGGGCTGTCGGGTGGCGGAACTCGAACCCGTCCGCGAGAAGCCGGGTGGGCACGACGCGCTGGTCGGGCAGGAGGATCTCGTCCGCCGGCTCCCCCACGACGAGCCGGAGCAGCCATCCCGGGACGCGCAGCAGGTGCGGACGGCGCATCGCCCGGGCGTAGAGCCGGGTGATCTCCGCCGACGGGGCCGGTTCCGGGCCGGTGAGGTTGACCGGGCCGGAGAGCTCGGAGCGGGTGAGCAGGTGGACGACCGCCGAGACCTCGTCCTCCAGGGAGATCCACGGCCACAGCTGGCGGCCGGTACCGATCGTCGCCCCCGCGCCGAGCCGGGTGGCGAGGAGGAGGGGCGACAGGGACCCGCCGTCGGCGAGCACGACGCCGGTACGGATGTGGACCACGCGGGTGACGTCATCGGCGCGCCCCGTCGCGGCCTCCCAGCGCGACACGACACCGGCGAGGAAGCCCTCCCCCGCCGGTGACTCCTCGGTGAGCAGCTCGCCGGGACGGTGGCCGTAGTAGCCGGTGGCCGAGGCACTGACCCAGACGCGCGGCGGGTCGTCCGCCGCCGCGACGGCCCGGGCGATGGTGCGGGTCGCGGTGACCCGGCTGAAGTAGATCTGGCGGCGGTAGCCCCGGGTCCACGGCACCCGCCCGAGGTAGGCGCCGGACAGGCTGACGACCCCGTCGGCCCACTCCACCGCCTCCGCCGGGATACGTCCCTCGGCGGGCTGCCACTCGTACTCGGTCACGTCACGTGCGGGGCGGCGGACGAGGGCGCGCACCTCGTGGCCCTGCGCGCGCAGCTCCTGCTGCAGTGCCGTGCCGAGGAACCCGGAGGCACCGGCGACCAGAACTCTCATGGAGGGGACGGTATCGCCGCG
>DAHVRG010000315.1 GCA_027322565.1 Georgenia sp. | reverse complement strand
GCCTCCCCGCCCAGCCGGGCGTCCTGCGGCAGCCGGGCACCGCGCGCCCAGTCCGCCGCCGCCATCCACGAGCGACCGGCGGGGGCGACCTCGCCGAGCTCGACGGCGCCGCCGCCGGTCCCGACGAGCACCTCGTGCTTCCCGGCGCGCACCTCCCCCGGGACGAGGTCGGTGACGTCGGGACGCGGCCGGACCGGGCCGAGCTTGAGCCGGGTGTCGTCGGGGGCCGTCGTCCACGGACCGGGGGCCGGTGTCGTCCCGCGGACGAGTCGGTCCACGGCCGCCGCCGGTGCGGCCCAGTCGACCCGCGCGTCGGTCATCTCGAGCCGCGGGGCCAGGCTGACCCCTTCGGCCGGCTGCGGGACCGGGGTGGCGGTACCGGCGTCGAGCGCCTCGAGGCTGGCGACGAGCAACGGAGCGCCCGCCTCGGCGAGCCGGCCGAGGAGGTCCCCGGCGGTGTCCCGCGGCCGGACGGTCTCCGTCAGGGTGCCGAGGACCGGCCCGGTGTCCAAGCCCTCCTCGATGACGAACGTCGTCGCCCCGGTGACGTCGTCACCCGCGATGAGCGCGTGCTGCACCGGCGCTGCACCGCGCCAGGCCGGAAGGAGGGAGAAGTGGAGGTTGACCCAGCCGTGCCGAGGCACGTCGAGGAGCTCGGGCGGGATGATCGCGCCGTAGGCGACGACAGCGGCGGCGTCGACGCCGAGGTCCGCGACCTCCCGCTGCACCTCGGGGTCGCGCAGGGTGCGGGGGGTGAGCACGGGCAGCCCGCGCTCCCGCGCCCACGCCGCGACCGGGCTGGGGTGGAGCGTCCGGCCCCGCCCGCGGCGGGCGTCGGGGCGGGTGAGCACCGCGACGACGTCGTGACTGGAGTCCGCGAGCGTCCGCAGCGAGGGGATGGCGACCTCGGGGGTGCCGGCGAAGAGGAGGCGCATGGTCCAGCAGTCTAGGTGGCGCCCACCCACCCTCACCGCCACCCCACGGCGCCGACAGCCCGCTTCTCAGCGACAGTCGAGCTGCCGGCGAGAGGTCACTTCTCGTCGGAGCGCGCGAGCGGCCGCACGGGCAGCCCGAGCTCGGCGAGGTCCGAGCGGAGCCGGTCCGCGTCGGTGAAGTGGAGCGCGACGAGCCCGACCGCCGCGGCGCTGTCGATGTTCGGTGGCGAGTCGTCCGTGAACACCGTGCGGGCGGGGTCCAGCTCGAACAGCTCGATGAGCAGCTCGTAGATCGCCGGGTCCGGCTTCGCGAGCCCGACCTCCCCCGAGACGAGCACCGCCTCGAGACGGTCGATGACCGGTGCCGAGCGCGCCGCCTCGTGGAAGGTCTCGGCGGACCAGTTGGTCAGCCCCAGCACCCGGACGCCGGCGGCGCGCAGCTCGTCGACGATCTCCGTGGTGCCGGGCACGGGCCCGCCGAGGGAGCGGGCGAAGTTCGTGATGTAGTGCTCGAAGTCGGCGACCCGGTGCGGGTGGGTCTGTGCCAGTGCCGCAGTCGCGTCGGCGATCGTGCGGCCCGCGTCCTGCTCGTGGTTGAACGCCGGGAAGTCGATCTCGGTGGAGAACGTCTCCCACTCCTCTCGCGTCCACCGGTCGGCGAAGGCGTCGTAGGGGTCCCACTCGACGAGGACCCGCCCGAGGTCGAAGACGACGGTGGTGATCCGGCCGTTGTCGGCGTGCGCGGACTGCATGGAGGGCGACCCTTTCTCTCGAGACCGCCATCGACCCTATCTCGGTTCGCTCCCCGGGCCGCCGGGGACCGATCATGGGCCCATGGCCCCACCTGCCCCGCGACCCGTCCGGCCCGTCGCTCGGTGGCGCGACCGTCTCCCGGGCCTCGGGGTGGCGGTGAGCCTCGCCGTCGTCGCGGCCCTGGTCGGTACGGCGCTGCCCGTGGTCGGAGGGCCGGTGAGCGGCGTCGTCCTCGGCGTCCTGGTCGGTGCACTGCTGCGCCGTCGCACCGGGGCCGCCGAGGCGCTCGCCCCGGGCGTCGCCGTCGCGAGCAGGCTCGTGCTCCAGGTCGCGGTCGTCCTGCTCGGGGCGCGGCTGTCCTTGGCGCAGGTCGCGGAGGTCGGCCGCAGCTCGCTGCCGGTCATGCTCGGCACGGTGGTCCTCTGCCTCGTCGGTGCCGCCGTACTCGGGCGCCTGCTCGGCGTCCACGGCGAGCTGCGCGCGCTCATCGGGACCGGCACCGCGATCTGCGGGGCCTCCGCGATCGCGGCCGTCACCCCGGTGGTCCGCGCCTCCGGCACCAACGTCGCCTACGCGCTCTCGACGATCTTCGCCTTCAACCTTGCGGCGGTCGTCGTGTTCCCACCGCTCGGGCAGCTCCTCGGGATGGGTCAGGAGGTCTTCGGGCTGTTCGCGGGGACCGCCGTCAACGACACCTCATCGGTGGTCGCCGCGGCGACCACCTACGGCGCGACCGCGGCCGACCACGCCGTCGTCGTCAAGCTCGTCCGCACGCTCCTCATCATCCCGATCGTCGTCGGTCTCTCCCTCCTCGTCGCCCGCCGGGACCGCCGGGCCACCGGGGCCGACGGCGGCACGGCCCGTCCCCCGGTCCGCCGGCTCGTCCCGTGGTTCCTCGTCGGCTTCCTCCTCCTCGCGACGGTGAACAGCCTCGGGCTGGTCCCCGGGACGTGGCACGGCCCGTTGGCGACGACGGCGGGCTTCCTCATCACGGTGGCGCTCACGGCGATCGGGCTGTCGACCGACGTGCCCGCCCTCCGCGCCGCCGGGCTGCGCCCGCCGCTCCTCGGCGGGATGCTCTGGCTGCTCGTCACGCTCAGCGCCCTTGCGCTCATCGCCGTGACCGACCCGGCCTGACCCGACCCGGGCGGTCAGATCTCGGTCGGGTCGACCTGGATGCGGACCGGGTCGGGCTCCTTGTGGGCGCTGCGCACCGCGGCGGCCTGCGCCAGGGCCCGGGTGAGCCGGCCGCTCTCGGCGAGGTCGGCACGGACGATGGCCTGGACCTCCTCCTGCGACCACGGGACCGGGCCGAGCACCTCTGCCGTAGCGGGCAGCTCCAGGTACCGGAGGAGCCCCGCGACCGCCCGGGACCAGCCGCGGACCGCAGCCAGCCGGCTCGCCGGGGGCAGCCGCAGCTCCTGGCGCTGCCCGAGCTCACGCTCCGCGAACCCGGCGGGATCCCAGCGCACGAGCGCCTGCGCAGGTACCGGGGCCGGGTCGCCCAGCAGCATGACGCGGCCGCCGGCGGAGGCCGGGCGCACGAGGGCGGCCGCCGCCATCCACCGGCGCAGCGCCTCCGCCTCCGCGCCGAGGTCCTGCCGGCCGGAGACCGCCGCGCCGTCGAGGAGCAGGGCTCCCTGGTAGCCGCCCCGCGCCACCGGCTCGGCGCCGGGGGTGGCCACGACCACCCGGGGACGGTCGTCCACCTCGCGTACGACCCCGTGGTCCGCCCGCGCGCCGGAGAGCAGGACCGGCACCTTGGGGAAGGCGCGACCGAGCTCCTCGGCCGTTCGTGCGGACCCGACGCGCCGCGCCCGCAGTGCCGTGCTGCCGCACGTGGGGCACGCCCAGGTGCGGTCGGGGCGTCCGCACCACCGGCAGGAGGGCACGCTCGAGCGTCCGGCGAGCTGGAGCGGGCCGTGGCACTCGCGGCAGCGCGCCGGCTCGCGGCAGCGCTGGCAGGCCACGATCGGCAGGTACCCCGCCCGCGGCACCTGGACGAGCACCGGGCCGTCCCCCAGCGCCTGCTGGACGAGCCGCCAGGCGGGATGCGGGATCCGCGCTGCGGCCGCGGGCCCCTCCCGGGCGAGGTCGACCTCCCCCGGCGCCTCGACCCGGGGTGTGTACGCACGGACGGTGGCGCGCTCGGCGACGACCGGCGCTGCCCACCCCGAGGCGACGAGCAGGGCCGACTCGACGGTGCGCGACCAGCCGCCGAGCAGCAGGCCGGCCCGCTCGTGGGCGGCCCGCAGGGTGAGCACCTCCCGCGCGTGCGGGTACGGGGCACGCGGCTCGGCGAGGAGGTCGTCGCCGTCGTCCCAGCAGACGACGAGCCCGAGACGGCGCACCGGCGCGAAC
The DNA here is from genome assembly GCA_027322565.1 of Georgenia sp. Lineage (GTDB taxonomy): Bacteria > Actinomycetota > Actinomycetes > Actinomycetales > Actinomycetaceae > Oceanitalea. The sequence goes on along the minus strand of DAHVRG010000315.1, from coordinate 704 downwards.
GCGGCCGCGCGGGTGCCGACGACCACCCGCGCCTGTCCGAGAAGGACGCGGAGGAAGGCGCGGTACCGGCGGCCGGGGCCGTGCTCGGCCTGCAGCGCCACGACCGGCTCGTCGGGCAGTGCGGCGGTCAGCGCCTCGTGCAGGTCCTCGACGTCGGCGGCGGAGGGCACGACGACGAGCACCCCGCGCCCCGAGGCGAGCGTGGCGGCGGCCGCCTCGGCGATCGCGGCGAGCCGGTCGGGCGCGGTCGGGTCGTGCTGGGGCAGGGCCGACCACACCGCCCGCGGCGACTCACCGCCCGCCAGCCGCCGGACGTAGGCGGGGCCGCCGACGTAGGCCTCCCACGCACCGCCGGGCAGGTGGGCGGCGGTGGTGCCGGTGCGGTCGGGGGCGTCCCCCTCGAGCACCGACCGCTCGGTGGTGGCGTGCCGCGGCGGCACCGCCAGACGCGCGACGTCCATGAAGGTGCCCGCATAGCGGTCGGCGACGGACCGGCACAGGTGGGCGACCTCGGGGGTGAGGACGGGCAGCGGGGAGACCACCCGCCGGATCGGGGTCAGTGCGCCGTGGTGGTCGGTGGTGGCGGTCCGCTCGAGGACGAAGCCCCCGCGTTCCTTGCCGGCGAAGCGCACGGAGACGCGGGTGCCGGGCCGGGCCACGGCGTCGAGCTCGGGAGGCACGCGGTAGTCGAAGGGCCGGTCCAG
>DAHVRG010000312.1 GCA_027322565.1 Georgenia sp. | reverse complement strand
CGCGCTCGGCGCGCCGGTCGACGTCGACGTTGTCGCTCACCTGGGCGGAGTTGAAGGCGGCGAACCAGCACTGGACCTCGCTGCAGTCGTCCCCGGTGCCGGTTCGCCAGTCGGAGATGGTGACCTCGCGGGTGAAACGGCCCAGGGCGTCGGTCGTGACGACCTCGTGGTGCAGCCAGCCGACCGGCCACCCGAACTCGGGGTCGGTCTGCGTCCGTGCGGTGAACGCGGTGGAGAGCGTGCGGTCCGGTGCGAAGCCGGTGCCGCGCACGGTGACGACGGTGCCGTAGGAGATGTCCTCGGTGGGGCTCACCTCGAGCAGCGGCACGCGCTCGTCGACGACGGTGAGCGGGACGGCGAGCTCCTGGTCGGGGTTGTCCACCCCACCGGCGCCGTAGGTGTACACCCCCAGCACCCCGTCGGCCACCGTCCAACCGCCCTCCGGCTCGGCGACGGTCAGCGTCGTCTCGAACGTCCCGTCCGGGTTCACCTCGGCCCACTGCGCCTCGATCGCACCCCGGAAGCCCGCCGGCACCTGGTCCAGCACCTCACGGGCCAGCGCCCACCTCTGCGAACCGACCGACCGCGCCGCGGACGGCGCCCCCTGCGAGGGACGCCACTGCTCGGCGAACTTCCCGAACACCACGTACGTGCCCTGCGGCAGGTCACTGGGGATCGGCATCCCCCGACCGCCCACGTTGCCCGCCGGGTCGAACCCCGAACCCCGCACCACGACGGAGTCACCCCACGTGACCTCCGCCTCCCCCAGCGGCGTCACACCATCAGCGGCGAACACCTCGACCACCGGCTCCCACACCGGCTCCCCGGGCTCCCCCGCCGGCTCGACCGTGAGGGTGGCCGCAGCGGTGACGGCGTCGGGCGCGGTGCCGTTGCCGAAGACGGCGCGGACCTCGCTGCCGTCCTCCGCCTCGCCGACCGCCGGGAGGACGAGGGTCGTCCCCGTCGCGCCGGCGACGTCCCGCCACTCGTCGGTGGAGTCGGTGCGCATCTGCCACTGCGCCGAGGGCTCGGGGGTGCCGGTGGCGGCCGCACCGAAGACGGCGTCCTGGCCCTCCTCCACGGTGAGGTCCTGGGGGTGCTGCGTCACGACGGGGGCGGACGCGCTCGGTGCGAGCGCCAGCTCGAGGCTCAGCGGGTCGAGCTCCGTCCCCGCGTCGTAGAAGCCGGCGAAGGCCGGGGCCCCGTCCGCGGTGAGCGTCACCGGCACATCGGTGACGCGGGCGACCGGCCCCGCGCCGTCGTCCGCCACGACGAGGGCGGCGTCCCCGCTGAGGTCGAGCTCTCCGAGGGCGACGTCCGGGTGGTCGACGGGGTCTGCGCCCGGGCTGTTCGGCCGGGAGCGCACGTCCGCGTAGAGGGTGCCCTCGTCCCCCTCGAGGACAACGCGCAGCTCCGCGAGGGAGACCTCCAGGGCGCCGTTGTGCGCACGGAAGGTGACGCCGCCGGCGAGCTCGACCTCGGCGGTGTCACCGGACACCGTGCCTCCGGCCACGGCGAAGGAGAAGCCGTTCTCGGTGCTGCGGGCGGGCTCGGTGAGCTCGATCGCGCCGCCACCGGGGCCGCTGACGTAGGTGCGGAAGGACTCCTTCACCCCCCACTCGGCGCTCCCTCCGGTCACCTCGTGCCCGGGTGCGCCGGTGGGCGCCGGGCCGACGGTGTCGGCCACGGCACCGGTCGCGGTGAGCAGGGCACCGCCGAGGGCGGCCGTGACGAGCACGGCCAGGCTCCGGCGGGCGCGCGCCCGCCATGTCATGTGCGTCATTGACGTTCCTGTCGGGAGGGGGTGGGTCAGGACTCGGTGCGCGGACGCCGCCGGGCGACGACGACACCGCCGGCGACGAGGAGGGCCGCGAGCAGCACGGCACCGCCCACGGCGGCACCGGTGGAAGCGAGGTTGTCGCCCGTGGTGCGGTCGGACGCGGCGTCGGCGTCGGTGTCACCGGCCGCCGCTCCGGCGCCGGCGTCGTCGGCGTCGTCGGCGCTGCCGCCGGTGGCGAAGCTCACCGGGATCCGGACGTCGGCGCTGCGGTCCGCGGTACGGGTGTGGTCGGCGCGCGTGCCGATGACGCACCCGTTCGGCGCCACCTGCGGGTCGAGGCAGTCGGTGAACGCGTCCCGGGCGGCGACGTCGAGCGTCACGGAGAAGGAGCCCCGTCCCCCGGTCTCGGCGAACGGGGTGGCCACCCCCTCGCCGTAGGCGGGCGGGTTGGAGGAGATCCACGCGGACGCACCGCCAGCACCCTCCATGTCGACGCCGCCGAGGCACGGACTGGGCGCCTGTCCGGGGCCGTTGTCGACGCACAGCCCGACGTAGATCCCCTTGGAGGTGTCGAACCCGGAGCCGGTGACCGTCACGCGCTGGCCGTCGGGGTCGAGCCCGCTCGACGGCGTGACCGTGACCTGCTGCCCGTCGGGACCACTCGCGGACGCTGCCGCGGCGGGCGCGGCGGTGAACACTGCGGCGGCGAGGGCCAGACCGACGACGAGGGCGCCGCCGCGGCGCGCACGGCGCCGGGTGGAGGGCGGCCCGGAGGACCTGCGTGACATCGGACTCCTTCGGAGGGTTAGGTTAGGCAAGCCTTAACGGCACCGATTACGCTACGGGACCGTTACGAAAATTGTCCATCACGCTTCGCGTGTCCCCCGCCGAGCCCTGAGGAAGCCCATGCCCCGTCCTGCCGCGCGGCTGTCGCGCGCCGCCACCGCCGCCGTCGTGACGCTCGCCCTCGCGGCCTGCGGGGCCCAGCCGCCGGACGAGCCCGGAGCCGCGGCCCCCAGCGCAGATCCGCGGGAGTCCGCCCCGGCCGCGGCCGAGACCGTGCGCGCGTGCGGGGACCCGGTCGAGGGCTTCGCGGTGACCCATGACGCCGACGGCAGCCCGCTGCCCGAGCCCACCGGCGCCGGCGGCGGGGTGAGCCTTCTCACAGCGCCGGCCACCGCCGCCGTACCGGACGACGGCATCCGCCCGGTCACCCCGACGCAGCCGCAGCTCCCGGTGACGGTCGAGTCGTGCGACGGCGCCGTCGTCGAGGTGACCGACACGAGCCGCATCCTCGCGGTGGACCTCTACGGCACGCTGGCCGAGATCGTCTTCTCCCTCGGGCTCGGGGACAACGTCGTCGGCCGCGACACCTCCACGGGCTTCCCGGAGGCCGCGCACCTGCCCCTCGTCACCCCCGGCGCGCACGACCTCAACGCCGAGGCCATCCTCGCGCTCGACCCGACCGTCGTGCTCACCGACGCGACGATCGGCCCCACCGAGGTCCAGCTCCAGCTCCGGGACGCCGGCATCCCGGTCATCTTCTTCGACGACGTGCGGTCCCTCGACACCATCCCCACCCACATCCGGGCGGTCGCGGGGGCGCTCGGCGTCCCCGACGCCGGCGAGGAGCTGGTGGACCGCACCTTCAGCGAGATCCGCGGCGCGCTGGACGGCGCACCCGCGGGCGGTGAGGCACCGACCATCGCCTTCCTCTACCTGCGCGGGGGCATGGTCCAGATGCTCGGCGGCCCGGGCTCCGGCGCCGACTCCCTCCTCCGCGCGATCGGCGCCCGCGACGCCGGCACCGAGGCCGGCCTCGACCGTCCCTTCACCCAGATCAGTGCCGAGACGATGATCAGTGTGCAGCCCGACGTCGTCCTCCTCATGAGTGCGGGGCTGGAGGCGGTGGGCGGCCCCGAGGGGCTGCTCGGCGTCCCCGGGCTGGCGCAGACCGAGGCGGTCCAGGAGGGCCGCGTCGTCGACATGGACGACACCGTCCTGCTGAGCTTCGGCCCCCGCACCGGCGAGGTGGTCGAGGCGCTGGCCGGGGCGGTCTACGAGTGACCACCGCGACGGCGACCGCACCCGACGGCGCTCAGGCCGCACGTCCCCGGGCTCGGCGCGGCCGGGGGTGGTGGCTCCTCACCGGCACCACCGTCGCGCTCATCGCCGTCTGCCTCGTCGCCGCCGGCCGCGGGCAGCTCGCGGTCCCGGCCGGCGAGGTCGCCGGGTCGATCCTCCACCGCCTCGACGGTCTGCTGGAGGGGCTGCTCGGTGCGGCCGGGATCCACGCCGACCTCCCGCTCGACCGCGTGACCGCCCCCACCCACCCGCAGGGCGACGCCGCGCTGTGGCAGGTGCGCTTCCCCCGGATCGCGCTCGCCGTCCTCGTCGGGGCGGCGCTCGCGATGGCGGGGGCGCTCATGCAGGGGGTGTTCGGCAACCCGCTCGCGGAGCCGGCCATCATCGGCGTCTCGCCCGGTGCCGCCGTGGGTGCGAGCCTCGCCATCGTCCTCGGGCTCGACGTCGTCGGCGGCTGGACGGTGCCGCTCGCGGCGTTCGTCGCCGCGCTCGGGACGACGCTCCTCGTCTACGGGCTGTCCCGGTCCAGGGGACGCACGGAGTCGATCACCCTCATCCTCACCGGCGTGGCCGTGACCGCGATCGCCTCGGCCGTCGTCGCCTTCAACACCTTCATCGCCAGCCCCACGGCGCGTGAGCAGATCGTCTTCTGGCAGCTCGGCAGCCTCAACGGTGCCCGCTGGCAGGCGGTGGCGGTGGTGGCGCCGTTCGTCCTCGTCGGCGTCGTGGTCGCGTTCGCCCTGGCACGCCCGCTCGACCTGCTCTCGCTGGGGGACCGCTCCGCCCGACATCTCGGCGTCGACGTCGAGCGGCTGCGGGTGACGGCGATCGTCGTCATCGCACTGCTCGTCGGTGCCGGGGTCGCCTTCTCCGGGGTCATCGCGTTCGTCGGGCTCATCGTCCCCCACCTCGTCCGTCTCGTCGCCGGGCCGGGGCACCGGCTGCTGCTGCCCGCGAGCGCGCTCGGTGGTGCGCTGCTGCTCACCC
>DAHVRG010000311.1 GCA_027322565.1 Georgenia sp. | reverse complement strand
ACGACGACGGCGTCGGCGGCAGCGAGCGCCGCGGCGAACTCCGCCGCGAAGGTCTGCGTGCGCGAGTAGATGTGCGGCTGGAAGAGGACGAGGACGCGTCCGTCGCCCGCGGCGAGCCGGGCCGCGGCGAGGGTGGCGGCCACCTCGGTGGGGTGGTGGGCGTAGTCGTCGACGACGCGCACGCCGTGCTCCCGACCGCGCTCCTCGAAGCGTCGACCGGTCCCCCGGAAGGCGCCGAGCCCGGCGGCGAGCGCCGCGGGGTCGGCGCCGAGGGCGACCCCGGCGCACCACGCCCCGGTGGCGTTGCGGACGTTGTGCGCCCCGGTGACGGACAGCCGCAGCGGCACAGGGCGGGCGAGCCGCGGGTGGTGGAGCACCGCCGTCGCCCCCTCCGCGCCGACGTCGAGGTCGGCGATCCGCACGTGCCCCTCCCCCGTCCCGGAGGTGGGGACCGGGCCCGGCCCGGTGCCGTAGGTGAGCACCCGCACGTCCGCCGGCACGCGCTCGGCCAGCCGGCGCCCGCCGTCGTCGTCGGCGCACACGACGAGCAGCCCGGTGACCCGGGCGGCGAACTCGACGAACGCCTGCTCGAAGGCGGCACGCGAGCCGTAGTGGTCGAGGTGGTCCGGCTCGACGTTCGTCACGACGCCGACGGTGGGCCGGTAGTTGAGGAACGACCCGTCGGACTCGTCCGCCTCGGCGACGAACGTCCGGCCGGAGCCGAGGTGCGCGCCGCCTCCCAGCCCGGCGACGGTCCCTCCTATGGCCCAGCTCGGGTCGGCCCCCGACTCGGCGAGGGCGACCGCGAGCATCGCGGACGTCGTCGTCTTGCCGTGGGCGCCCGCGACGGCGACGGAGTCGCGGTCCGCGGCGGCGACGACGAGCGCCTCGGAACGGTGGAGGACCGGCAGCCCGAGCTCGCGGGCGTGCCGCAGCTCGGGGTTGTCGGGGCGCACGGCCGTGGAGACGACGACCGTCCCGTCCTCCGGCACGTGGGCCGGGTCGTGGCCCACGTGGGCGGTGATGCCCGCCGCCCGGAGCCGGTCGAGGGTGGGGCTGGGCCGGGCGTCGGAGCCGGAGACCGCAAGGCCGCGGGCGGCGAGCAGCTCGGCGACCGGGGCCATGCCGGCGCCGCCGATGCCGATGAGGTGGTAGCGGGTCACGTCCGCTCCCGCGCGGCGCGCACGACGAGCTCCGCGAGTCGCGCGGCGCCGTCCCGGATGCCCGCACCCGCGGCGGCCCGGCCCATCTCGGCCAGGCGCTCGCGGTCGGCCAGGAGCGCGCGGAGCGGCCCGGTGACGTAGTCGGGGGTGAGGTCGGCGTCGGCGACGAGGGTCCCGCCCCCGGCGGCGACGACGTCCGCGGCGTTGCGTCGCTGCTCGCCGTTGCCGATGGGCAACGGCACGTAGACGGCGGGCAGACCGAGCGCGGCGAGCTCGCTCACCGTGCCCGCGCCGGCGCGGCACAGGACGAGGTCGGCGGCGGCGTAGGCACTGGCCATGTCGTCGAGGTAGGCCCGCACGTGGTAGCTCCGGAGCGCGTCGGTGGCGGCGCGGACCGGCGCGTCCTTGCCCTGGCCGGTGAGGTGGAGCACCTGGACCCCTGCCTCGTCGAGCGCGCCGGCGCCGGCGGCGACGGCGTCGTTGATCCGCTGGGCGCCGAGGGAGCCGCCGGTGACGAGCAGGGTGGTGCGGTCCGGGTCGAGGCCGAGGGCGGCGGCCCCGGCGCGCCGACGCGCGGCGGCGTCTGCGGCGCGCTCCGCGACGAGGTCGGCGATAGCCGCCCGCAGCGGCAGCCCGGTGAGCGTCGCCCGCGGCAGGGGTGTGCCGGGGAAGGTGACGGCGACGTGCCGCGCCCACCGCGCACCGAGCCGGTTGGCCAGACCGGGGCGGGCGTTCTGCTCGTGGATGACGATCGGCACGCCGAGCCGGCGGGCGGCGAGGTAGGCCGGGGTGGCGACGTAGCCCCCGAAGCCGACGACCACCTGGGCCCGCGTGCCGGTGATGGCCTCCCGGGCGGCCCGCACGGCGGCACGCAGCCGGCCCGGCAGCCGGAGCAGGTCGACGGAGGGGCGGCGCGGCAGCGGTGTCCGCGGGACGATCTGCAGCGGGAGCCCGGCCTCCGGCACGAGCCGCGCCTCCAGCCCCTCCTGGGTGCCGAGGACGGTGAGCTCGGCGCCGCCGGGCAGGGCGGCGAGCGCGGTGGCGGTGGCGAGCAGCGGGTTGACGTGGCCGGCGGTACCGCCACCGGCGAGCAGGGAGCGCAGCTCAGCCACGGCCCCGCCTGCCCACGACGACCGCCAGGGAGCGCCGCACCGCCCCGCGGCGGGCGCGCAGCGCCGCGGCGGCCCCCGGCTCGTCCCGGGCGAAGGCGAGGACGACACCCATCGCGAGCAGGGTGGCGATGAGCGCGGACCCGCCCGCCGAGACGAGGGGCAGCGGGACCCCGATGACCGGGAGGAAGCCGATGACCACCCCGATGTTGATGAGCGCCTGGCCCAGGATCCAGGCGGCGATGGCGCCGGTGGTGATCTTGACGAACGGGTCGGTGTGCCGGCGCACGATGCGGAACATCCCCACGGCGAGCGCGGTGAACAGGCCGAGCACGAGGAGGGTGCCCAGGAGTCCGAGCTCCTCGCCGAGGATGGCGAAGATGTAGTCGTTGTGGGCCTCGGGCAGGTAGGCCCACTTCTCCCGCGAGGCACCGAGGCCCACCCCGGAGATGCCGCCGGTGCCGAGCCCGTAGAGGCCGTGGAGGGTCTGGTAGCACGCGGCCGAGGTGTCGCAGTCGCCCCCGAAGACGGCCATGATCCGCTGCATCCGGTTGTCGGAGTCGATGACGAGGAAGGACACGAGCCCCGCCCCCGCGACGAGCGCGACGCCGAACCAGCGCAGCGGGACACCGGCGACGAACAGTGCGCCGGCGACCACCGCGGCGACGACGAGCGCGGTGCCGAGGTCGTGCCCGGCGAGGACGAGCCCGAGTGCGGCCGCGGAGACGACGAGGCCCGGGACGAGGACGTGCATCGGCCGGTGGAGCAGGTGTGCCTTGCGGGCGAGGACGAGGCCGAGCCACACCGCGAGCGCGAGCTTGAGGAACTCCGAGGGCTGGATCGTCTGCCCGAGGCCTGGCAGGTAGATCCAGTTCGTGTTGCCCTTCTCGCCCCGGGCGAGGGGCGAGAGGATGAGCGACTGGAGCACCAGCCCGAGCCCGAGGGCGGGCCACGCCAGGCGCCGGTACCACCGCACCGGGATGCGGCTGGCGACGACCATCGCCGGCACCCCGACGAGGGCGAACTTCGCCTGGTCGAGGAAGTAGCCGTAGGGCGTGCCGGTCTCGCGGATCGAGGTGATCGAGGAGGCGGAGAGCACCATGACGACGCCGATGGCCAGGAGCAGGAGGGTGGCACCGCCGACGACGTAGTAGCTGAGCACGGCGGGGCCCCGGACGAGGGGGTCGGTGGTGTCGCGGGTGTCCCCGCGGTTGCCGTCGCGCACGTGGGTACGGCGCGCGGGGGTGCCGGACCGGCGCCCGGGCAGGGCCGGCCGCGGGAACCCGGCCGGCTGCACGGCCGTCATGCCGGCTCCCCGGGCAGGTCACGGACGGCGGCGGCGAAGGCGTCGCCCCGCGCGCCGTAGTCGGCGAACTGGTCCATCGAGGCACACGCGGGGGCGAGCAGCACGGTGTCGCCCGGCCGGGCGTGGCGCGCTGCTGCGGCGACGGCGTGGCTCATCACGTCCCCAGTGTCACCAGCGGTCACCTCGGTCACCGGTACCTGGGGCGCGTGTCGGGCAAGTGCGTCGCGCAGCGGGGCGCGGTCGACACCGATGAGGACGACGGCGCGGAGCCGGTCGGCGACGTCGCGGACGAGCTCGTCGAAGGTGGCGCCCTTGGCCAGCCCACCGGCGACCCACACCCCGCGCCCGGCGGGCAGTGCGGCGAGGCTCGCCCGGGCGGCGTGGGCGTTGGTCGCCTTGGAGTCGTCGACCCAGGTGACGCCGCCGCGGGTGGTGACGACCTCGATCCGATGCCGGCCGCCGTCGAAAGCACGCAGCCCGGCGGCGACCGCCTCCGGGGGGACCCCCTGGGCGCGGGCGAGGGCGGCGGCGGCGAGCGCGTCGGCGACGACGTGGCCCGGGACCTGCCCCCCGGGGGTGGGGGCCAGGTGGGCGAGGTCGGCGAGGGTGGCGAGCGGGAGGGCGTGGGTCTGGCGGCGGGGCTCGAAGGCGCGGTCGCACAGGACGTCCTCGACGATGCCGAGCTCGCCGACGGCCGGGGTGCCGAGCACGGCGCCGATGCCCCGGGCGCCCTCGGCGACGTCGGCCTGCTCGACCATCGCACGGGTGGCCGCGTCGGTGTAGACGCAGGCGCGGACGGTGCGCTCGTACACGCGCGCCTTGTCGGCGCGGTAGGCGGCGAAGGAGCCGTGCCAGTCGAGGTGGTCGGGGGCGATGTTCAGGCACACCGAGGCGAGCGGGGCGACGGTGTGGGTGAGGTGGAGCTGGAAGCTGGAGAGCTCGACCGCCAGGGCGTCGACGCCACCCTCGGCGGCGACCCGGACGACGGGGGTGCCCACGTTCCCGACCGCCGGGGCGCGCAGCCCTGCCGCGGTGAGGATGGCACTGAGCATGCCGACGGTCGTCGTCTTGCCGTTCGTCCCGGTGATGGTCAGCCACGGCGGCCGCGCCCCGGCGGGCTGCACCCGCCAGGCCAGCTCGACCTCGCTCCAGCACGGCAGGCCGCGGGCGGCGGCCCGGGTGAGCAGCGGCGAGGTCGCCGGCACGCCCGGGGAGACGACGGCGAGGTCCGTGGCCGCGTCGAGCACGGCGTCGGCCAGCGCCTCGTCGTCGGCGTCGGCGGCCAGCTCCACGCCCGGCCCGAGCTCGGCCCGGGCCGCCTCGACCGCGGCCGCGCTGCGGTCGAGCCCGCGCACGCGGGCGCCCAGGCTGGTGAGCACCTCGGCGGCAGCGCGGCCGGAGGCGCCCAGCCCGACGACGGCGACCCGGGCCCCGTCCAGCGTGGTCACGCCGTCACCCACTCCGCGTAGAACGCGCCGAGCCCGAGCGCGACGCACAGCGCGGCGATGAGCCAGAACCGGATGACGATCGTCACCTCTCCCCAGCCGCCGAGCTCGAAGTGGTGGTGCAGGGGCGCCATCCGGAACACGCGTCTGCCGGTCGCCTTGAAGAAGCCGATCTGGATGACGTCGCTCATGACGATGACGACGAAGAGCCCGCCGATGACGATGGCGAGGAACTGGGTGTGGGTGAGGATCGAGAAGCCGGCGATGGCCCCGCCCAGTGCGAGCGAGCCGGTGTCGCCCATGAAGATCTGGGCCGGTGAGGCGTTCCACCACAGGAAGCCGAGGCAGGCGCCGATGAGGGCGGCGCCGATGAGCGAGAGGTCGCGCGGGTCGCGCACCTCGTAGCAGGCCGACCACGCGGCGCCCGGGTCGGTGAGGAACTGGCAGTTCTGGTTGGCCTGCCACATGGAGATCACCGTGTACGCGGCGAAGACCATGGCCGAGGCGCCGGTCGCCAGCCCGTCGAGGCCGTCGGTGAGGTTGACCGCGTTGGACCACGCGGTGATGAGGAAGTTCGCCCAGAGGATGAAGAGGATGAGGCCGAGCACCGGCCCGGCGAAGGCGAGGTCGATCGACGTGTCCCGGACGACGGAGATGTGCGTCGAGCCCGGCGTGCGGAAGTTCTCGTTCGGGAACTTCAGGGCGAGCACCGCGAAGGTGATGCCGACCGCCGCCTGCCCGATGATCTTCCAGCGGGCCCGCAGGCCGAGCGAGCGCTGGCGGCTGATCTTGATGTAGTCGTCGGCGAAGCCGATGACGCCGAGCCCGACGATGAGGAAGAGGAGGAGCAGCCCGGAGGCGTTCGGGGGGCGGCCGGCGACGAAGTTGGACACGGCGTAGCCGACGACGGTGGCGAGGATGATGATGACCCCGCCCATGGTCGGGGTGCCGCGCTTGGTGTAGTGCGCGGTGGGTCCGTCCTGCCGGATGAACTGCCCGTAGTTCCGCTTGACGAGGAACCGGATGAACAGCGGGGTGCCGAAGAGGGCGATGACGAGGGCCGTGGCTCCCGCCACGAGGACGGTCACCACTCCGCGCCACCCCCTTCGGTGAGCTGTTCGGCCAGGCGCCACACGCCGGAGCCGTTGGATCCCTTGAGCAGCACGAGGTCGCCCTCCTGGAGGAGCTCGTCGAGCAGCGCGGCGGCCGCGTCGACATCGGTGGGTGTGTGGACTCGGGGGCCGTCGGTGCCGTCGCCGCGGCGTACGGGCGGGCCGGCCGGGCCGGGCGCGACGACGACGTCGATGCCGAGCTCGGCCGCGAGGCGGCCGGCCTCCTCGTGCGCCACGTCCGTCTCGTCGCCGAGCTCGAGCATCTCGCCGAGGACGGCGACCCGGCGCCGTGCGGGCATGGCGGCGACGGCGCGCAGGGCGGCGGCCATCGAGTCGGGGTTGGCGTTGTAGGCGTCGTCGACGACGGTGACGCCGTCCGGGCGCGCGGTCACCGCCATGCGGTGGGCGCTCACCCGGTGGGCCTCGCTCAGCGCCCCGGCGACGAACCCGGGGTCCAGCCCGAGGGCGAGCGCGGCGCCGGCGACGGCGAGGGCGTTGGAGACCTGGTGCTCGCCGTGGAGGGCGAGCCGGACACGGTGGCGGGTGCGGGCGCCGGAGGCGTCGGTGTCCAGGACGAAGGAGGGGCGGGCCTGCTCGTCGAGGGTGATGTCGCCGGCACGGACGTCGGCGTCCTCGCCGCGACCGAACCACACCACCGGCCCGGGCGCTCCGGCGGCCATCGAGGCGACCCGCCGGTCGTCGGCGTTGAGCACCGCGGTGCCGTCGGCGCGCAGTCCCGCGACGATCTCCGCCTTGGCGCGGGCCACGGCGTCGATGGAGCCGAAGCCCCCCATGTGGGCGTGCCCGACGATGAGGACGACGGCGACGTCGAGCGGGGCGATGCGGGTGAGGTAGGCGATGTGCCCGGGGCCGCTCGCCCCCATCTCGAGCACGAGGTAGCGGGTCTCCCGCGTCGCGGACAGGACGGTGAGGGGCAGGCCGATCTCGTTGTTGAAGGACTCCCGCGGCGCGACGGTCGGTCCGGCCTGGGCGAGGACCTGGGCCAGGACGTCCTTCGTCGTCGTCTTCCCGACCGACCCGGTGAGGCCGACGACGCGGAGCTCGCCCTCGGCACGCAGGACGGCCAGGACGTGGCGGGCGAGCTCGCCGAGGGCGGTGACGGAGTCGGTCACGAGGACGTGCGGGGCGTCGACCGGCCGCTCGGCGATGACGAGGGCGGCACCGGCGGCGACGGCGGAGGCGGCGTGGTCGTGGCCGTCGGTGCGCTCGCCGCGCACCGCGACGAACACCGAGCCGGGGCCGGCGAGCCGGGAGTCGGTGACGACCCCTCCGGTGACGAGCAGGTCGGGGTCGACGCCCACGGGCCGTCCACCGACGGCTCGGGCGAGCTGGGCAACGGTGAGCTGGATCACGGCTGCCCCCGCCCGGGGCACTGGTCGTCGGAAGTCACGTCTCGACAATCTATCCGCAGCGAGGTCACTCTGCGCGCAACGGGAAGAGTGAGGGTGGCGACGTCGAGGGCGGGATGCCGAGGTGCTGGAGGGTGAAGGCGGCGATCTCCTTGAAGGCGGGTGCCGCGATGATGGACGACGGCACCTGGTGGCCCGGGTGGTAGACGACGATGCCGACGGCGAACTGCGGGTCCTCCGCGGGCGCGACGCCGACGAAGTTCGCCACCGTCCGGGTGAGGCGGCCGTTGGAGTCCGGTACCTGGGCGGTGCCCGTCTTGCCGGCGAGGCGGTAGCCGTCGAATTGGCCGAGGACGCCGGTCCCCTCCTCGGAGACGACGCCCTCCATCATCGTGATCATCTGGTCGGCGGTCTCCTCGCTGACCACGCGCCGGCCCTCGGGCTCCGGGGCGGCGTGGAAGCGGCCGGCCCCGTCGGTCGTGCCGTCGACGAGTCGCGGGGGGACGTACACCCCGCCGTTGCCCAGCGTCGCGACGACCCCGGTGTTCTGCAGGAGGTTGACGGCCATGCCCTGGCCGAACATCGTCGTGTACCGCTGGCGGCCGTCCCAGGTGTCCGGCGTGCCGAGGATCCCCGCGGTCTCCCCGGGCAGCTCGATCCCGGTGCGCTCCCCCAGGCCGAAGGCGCGGAAGTACTCGTAACGCTCCTCGTCGCTCATCCGGTCGCCGATCTGGACGGTGCCCGTGTTGGACGAGGTGGCGAGGATGCCGGCGACGGTGAGCTCCTCGGTGGGGTGCGGGTCGGCGTCGGAGAAGGTCTGTCCGGAGGGTGTGGTGAACCGGTCGGGCGCGGTGAAGGTTGTCGTCGGGGTCACCGCGCCGCTGTCCAGAGCGGCGGCGACGGTGGGCAGCTTGCCCGTCGACCCGGGCTCGTAGGCCGCCTGGACGGCCCGGGAGCCGCGGTTCTCCGGCGGGGAGTCCTGGTAGTTGTTGGGGTCGACGGCCTCGGACTCGGCGATGGCGAGGATGCGCCCGGTGCCGATTTCCTGGACCACCATGGCGCCCCACGCGGCCTGGTACCGGTCGACCGTCGCCTCGATGACCTCCTGCGCCCGGAAGTTGATGTCGCGGTCGATGGTCGTGTGGACGGTGTCGCCCGGCTCGGCGGGCGTGACCTCCCGCAGCCCCGTGGGGATCGACTGTCCGTGCAGCCCGACCTCCACGACACTGCTCCCGGGCACGCCCTGCAGCGCGTCCTCGAAGGCTAGCTCGAGGCCGGCCAGCCCCTCGCCGTCCCGGCCGACGTAGCCGAGGATGTTCCCGGCGGTGTTGCCGTTGGGGTAGATCCGCTCGGTCGTGGGCTCGGGCTCGATGCCCGGGATGCCGAGCTCGAGGATCTCCCGCCACTTCTCCGGGGTGAGCCCGCGGGCGATGTAGACGAAGGTCGAGTCGCCGACGAGGTCGGCCCCGAGCTCGGCCGGGTCGCGCCCGAGGACGGGGGCGAGGAGCGCGGCGGCGGCTACCGGCCCGCGCTTCTCCTCACCGTCGATC
>DAHVRG010000310.1 GCA_027322565.1 Georgenia sp. | reverse complement strand
ACCCGGTGAGCAGGTGCCCGTAGTGCGGCAGCCCGTTGGCGAACGGCGGGCCGTCGTAGAAGACGAACTCGTTGCTGCCGTTCTCCCCGGCCGGCCGCTGGTCGATCGACGCCTGGAAGGTGTCATCCGCCTTCCAGTAGGCGAGCACCTCCTGCTCGAGCGCGGGGAAGCGCGGGGAGGCGGGGATCTCGCGGTCGTCCCGGTGGCGCGGGTAGCGGGGGGCGGATGCGGGGGTGGGCTCAGCAGCCATGGGCGGTGGTGCTCCTCGTCGTCGTACGTGGTGCGAGGACGACGACGCACCCGCCTCGGACGGGTCCGCTGCCGCGGTACCACCTCGCTTGCCGTCGGGTCCGCGGCGGCTGCCGCGGCCCGGGGCCGCTCCAGTGCGGAGATGACGGTCCGCTACCGGCCGGGTCTACTGGGGGCTGGCGCCCTGTTCTTCCGGCGGCTCACCGGTGATGGCCGGGTCACTGCCTTTGCTCAGGCGAGTGTAGCCGCTCGGCGTTACGGCACGCGGCCCGTGCCCGGGGATAGGGAGAACTCCCCATGCCGGAGGCTGGGCAACCCCGACGCGTGTCGCCATCATGGTTTCGGCGGGATGTGCACGGGCACGTCCGGGGAGGAGATGCACGTGGTCGACCTGTACATCGACGGTGACGCCCTGGCGTCGACGAGGACGACGCTGGAGAACATCCGGGAGGTGCTCTGCGGCACGACGGCCGTGATGGCGTCGATGCCCCAGGACATCACCGGCAACGAGCAGCTGCGCGCGGGGCTGGTCACCTTCGGCAAGGAGTGGGAGCACGGCATCGACAAGCTTGCCGAGGCCGCCGGCAACGGCGCGGAGGGCCTGGCTCTCATCGCCGAGGGCTTCGCCGACCTCGACGGCGGGCTCGCGGACGTCCTGCGGTCCGGTGGCGGCGGCGACAGCGGCCCGGTCCCGGAGGTGCTGTGATGGCGAGCTACCCCACGCTCGGCTTCGACCCCGCGCCCGGGACCCTCGCCTCCGCCGAGGAGGTCGCCGAACACGTCCGCACCACCGCAGCCACCATCCGGGAGGCCGCCGACGTCCTCGGCGGGGTCGGACAGCAGGACTGGCAGGGGGAGACGGCCACCGCCTTCCACGAGTCGATGTCCGAGGAGCTCACCCCGCAGGTGGCGACGGCGGCCGAGAGCTTCGAGGCCGCCGCGGCCGCGCTGGAGACGTGGGCGACGTCGCTCGCCGGCTTCCAGCAGCAGGCCGCAGACCTCGAGGCGCAGGCGGCGAGCGCCCTCACCGCTGTGGAGAGCGCCGCCGCCGACCTCGAGGCCGCGCAGCGCAGCGACGACCCCGACGTCGACACCGCCGGGCCGGCCGCCCAGCTCGGCGCCGCGACCGGTGTGCTCGAGGGAGTCCGGGGCCAGGCGCAGGCGCTGCTGGAGAGCTACCACAGCGAGGCCGAGTACGTCGCCTCGTGCCTCGCCGACGCCGCCGCCAAGGCCCCGGACAAGAGCCTGTGGGAGCGCTTCACCGGGTGGCTCGGCGACATCGAGGACTGGATCCAGGACTATGTCCTGCCCGTGCTCGAGGACCTCATCGACATCCTCGCCGTCGTCGTGGCCGTGGCCGCGGTCATCGCACTCGTGGCGACCCCGCTCGGCTGGGCCTCGCTCGCCGCCCTGGCCCCGGTGCTCGGCAAGATCGCCCTCACGCTGAGCATCGCCGGCGTGGCGGTCGACGCAGCACAGATGCTCGGCGGCCGGGAGGACGGCACGGAGTTCCTCACCGGCCTCGTCGGGCTGCTCGCGGGCGGGGCGTTCGGCGCGACCCTCGGCAAGCTCAAGGCGTTGGCGAGCTCCGGCGGGCTCTTCGGGGGCCCCACCGCCGTGCTGGCCGGTGCCTACGGCGGAGGTGGTGGCACCCCGATGGTCGCCGCGCTCGGCATCCAGTGGGACTGGGTCGCCGCGTTCGCCGGCGGCGGCTACGTCGTCGGGAAGGCCTACGACGACGCCACAAGTGTCACCGACACCGTGGAGAGCATGAACGACGTCGGCACCCCGATGGGCCGCATGTTCGAGCGGTTCTCCAGCCTCTTCACCGGGGACGGCTTCACCACCGCCGAGCAGCGGCGCGACATCGCGGCCCGCGAGGGGGCGCGATGACGACGAGAGCCCAGCAGCGGCCGGTGGTGTGGGTCCCGACCCCGCCGGGCTGGGTGGAGGTCGCCGCCTTCGCCACCGAGGAGCGCGCCCGCGCCCACTGGCGGGCGATGGTCGAGCCGGTCCGCGAGGAGATCGGGGACACGCACACCGAGGAGCTCTACCGGATGCTCTCCGCCGCACGCGAGACGGTCGCCGGTGCGCGGGTGAGCTCGGCGGGTCTCGTGCTCACCGTCGTGTCCGGCGAGCTCGCGGTGTGGACGTTCTCCACCGCCCTCGAGCATGTCCGCAGCGGTGAGCTCGCCCCTGCCGCGCTCGTCGAGCGGGCCGTGTCCGGCCGGGCGGCGTCCACCGAGGACGTCGCCCTGCCCGGCGGGCGCACCGGGGTCCTCGCCCGGTTCGACGTCACGCCGCCACCGGCACCGCCCGGCGCCGGGCTCCCCTCGTGGGGGACCGCCTCCCAGCACCACTGCGTCGTCGCCGCCCCGCTGCGGGACCGTCCGCACGACGTCGTCGTCGTGTCGGGCAGCTCGAACGACCCTCGCGACGGCGACCTCCTCGCGATGGCGACGGTCTCTCTGGCGGCGGGTGTCGAGGTCGGCACCACGCCGCCCGACACCGATGGCAGACTGGCCGACGTGATCGAGACCTTCGACCGCCTGACCGGCGCAGGTCCGGAGCGGTAGGTGCGGTTCGTCCCGCGCGAGGTGGAGCCGTACCTCGAGGTCGTCCCGGGGCTCGACCGCCGCCGGGCCGCCCGCACGCTGCTGCACGCCTACACGGCCGGGCGCCGCCTGCTCGCCGGGGTCGGGCTCTGGCTGGCGGCAGCAGCCGCCGTTGTCGCGGTGGCGATCGGTGCGCTGGTCATCACCTCGACGGTCGCGGACGGCGAGCCGGTCCGGCTCGCCCTCCTCGGGGGGCTCGTCGTCCTCCTGGGGCTGGCGGCGGGCTGGTGGGCGGTGCGGCGGGGTGTGGAGCTGCTGCGTGCCGGCGCCCTCCTCAGCCGCAGCGCGAACTCCTGGATGACGCCGGTGCCGCGTCCCGAGCCGACCGTGGGACACCGGGTGCATGAGCTGCTCTCGGTGCTCCGACCGGAGATCTACCCGCGGGTGGTCCTGTGCAGCCTCGCGGGCCTGGGCGCGGTGGTCGCCGCCAGTGTCGTCGGCTACTCGGTCGCGGGTGTCGGGGTCGTGGACGACGTGACAGCGGCGCTGAGCGTCCTCACCGGTTTCGTCGCAGCGGCGTTCACGGTGCTGTGCGCGGTCCCCGCCGTGGCGCTGTGGCGCGGGGCGCGGCGTGTCCAACGCTGCCTGGCCAAGGACGCCGCCGTGCTGGCGCCCCGCTGAGCGGTCCGGCCGGCCTCCGGCGCCGAACCCGCCGGAAGCGCGGGTGATGAGGGCACGACGGACGGGCGGTGAGCGGTGGGGGGCGACGGACCCCGATGGTGCCCGGCCGGGCGGCCGGCCACCCGGCGGTACTCTGGCGGTTCGCAGCGCAGGGAGGCAGCATGACCATCGGGTTCATCGGAGCGGGCACCATGGCCGGTGCCATCGTCCGCGGCGTCACCGCGGCGGGTGTCGTCGCCGGGGACGACGTCCTCCTCTTCGACGTCCACGCACCCGTGGCGCAGGCGCTGGCCGACGACGTCGGCGCAGCGGTCGCCCCCTCCGCCGAGGCTCTCGTGCGGGACAGCGATGTCGTCGTGCTGGCGGTCAAGCCGCAGGTGCTGCACGGCGTCCTCGACGAGCTCGCCGGCGCCGTCGGCGAGCGCCGGCCGCTGCTCGTGTCCATCGCGGCGGGCATCACCCTGGCCGCACTCGAGCAGCACCTGCCCGGCGCGGACGTCCCCGTCGTCCGGGTCATGCCGAACGTCAACGCCCAGGTCGGTGCGGGCATGGCCGCGGTGTGCGGCAACGCCGCCGCGAGCGCCGAGGACGTCGCCCGGGTCGTCGAGATCTTCGGCGCCGTCGGGGAGGCCGTCGAGCTCCCGGAGCACGACTTCGCCGTCTTCACCGCGATCGCCGGCTCCTCCCCCGCGTTCGTCTTCACCTTCGTCGACGCCCTGGCCCGCGGGGCGGTGCGCGGCGGGATGCCCAAGGCGCTGGCCACCCGGATCGCCGCGCAGGCCGTGCTCGGCAGCGCCCGGATGGTGCTCGAGCGCGCGGACGACGGCGTCACGCCTGCCGACCTCGTCGACATGGTGTGCTCGCCGGCGGGCACAACGATCGCCGGGGTCGTCGCGATGGAGGAGGCGGGCTTCTCCCCCGCGGTCGTCCGCGGGGTCCAGGCCGTCGTCGACCGGGACCGGGAGCTCGCCGGCTGACGTCCCTCCCCGTGCCGACGCCGTCGGTCGGGGTTAGCGTGCGGGACACGGCACGCCGAGGAGGGGACGATGAGCAGGACGGAGAGTGCACCGACGTCGTTCAACGCCCGGATCCTCGGCATCAGCCTCGCCGCCGCCCTCGGCGGCTTCCTCTTCGGCTTCGACACCGCGGTCATCAACGGCGCCATCGACGCGATGAGCGAGGACTTCGGCATCAGCGGGTTCCTCCAGGGCTTCGCCGTCTCCTCCGCGCTGCTCGGCTGCGTCGCCGGTGCGTGGTTCGCCGGTCCGCTCGCCGCCCGCCAGGGCCGGGTACGCGTCATGGTCGTCGCCGCGGTGCTCTTCACCGCCTCGGCCATCGGCTCCGGGCTGGCGTTCGGCACCTGGGACCTCATCGCCTGGCGCGCCCTCGGCGGCCTGGGCGTCGGGGCGGCCTCGGTCATCGCCCCCGCCTACATCGCCGAGGTCTCCCCCGCCGACGTCCGCGGCCGCCTGGGCTCCCTGCAGCAGCTGGCGATCGTCCTGGGCATCTTCGCCGCGCTGCTCTCCGACGCGTTCCTCGCCGGCTCGGCGGGTGGCGCGGCCGAGGTGCTCTGGCTCGGACGCGAGGCGTGGCGGTGGATGTTCCTGGCCGAGGCGGTGCCCGCCGTGCTCTACGGGCTCTTCGCACTGACCATCCCGGAGTCCCCGCGCTACCTCGTCGACCAGGAGCGGGAGGAGGAGGCCGCCGACGTCCTCACCCGGTACACCGGCGTGCGGGACGCCGCCGCGAAGATCAGGGAGATCCGCCAGTCCCTCCAGCGCGAGGCCCGCGAGTCCCTCCGCGACCTGCGCGGCGGGTCGCTGGGGCTCAAGCCGATCGTCTGGGTGGGCATTGCGCTGGCGGTGTTCCAGCAGTTCGTCGGGATCAACGTCATCTTCTACTACTCCACCACGCTGTGGCGCTCCGTCGGCTTCGAGGAGAGCGAGGCCCTGACGACGTCGGTCATCACCTCGGTGACGAACGTGCTCGTCACGGTCGTGGCGATCCTCCTCGTCGACAAGGTCGGGCGCCGGCCGCTGCTCCTCTTCGGCTCGGTCGGCATGGCGGTGACGCTGGCGACGATGGCCGTGGCGTTCTCCCAGGCGCAGGGCACCGGCGACTCCGCGTCGCTGCCGCAGCCGTGGGGACCCATCGCGCTGGTCGCGGCGAACCTCTACGTCGTGTCCTTCGGCGCGACGTGGGGCCCGATTATGTGGGTGATGCTCGGGGAGATGTTCCCGAACAAGATCCGGGCGACGGCCGTGTCGGTCGCCTCGGCGGCGAACTGGGTGGCGAACTTCATCGTCTCGACGACCTTCCCCAGCCTCGCGGCGGTCGGTCTCAGCCTCGCCTACGGCCTCTACGCGCTGTTCGCGGTGCTCTCCCTGCTCTTCGTGCTCTGGCAGGTCCCCGAGACGAAGGGACGCGAGCTGGAGGAGATGAGCGACGAGTCCGGCCGCCGCGCCAGGGAGTAGAGTGTCCCGCGGATCCCGGGAGCACCGGTGACGGGCCTGGACCTGGGCCCGTGATCCGCAGCGCGGCGCTGTGACTGCGCAGAGTTCGACCGAACCTGCCCTGGAGTCGCCGTGCCCCGTCCGTCCCCCGCCCTGGTCTCGCTCGCTGCCCTCGCCCTCCTCGCCGGCTGTGCCGGCACCACCGGCGACGACGCCGGCGCCGCGCCGACACCCGGCTCGGCCGAGGCACCGTCCGCCGAGGCCGCCGGCTTCCCCGTCACCGTGTCGAGCTGCGGGACCGAGACCACGCTGGACGCCCCGCCGGAGCGGATCGTCACGATCAAGTCCTCGGCCACCGAGATGGTCGTCGCGCTCGGCGCGGGCGACCGCCTCGTCGGCACCGCCTTCCTCGACGGGCCGCTGCCCCCCGGGGTGCCGGAGCCACCGGTCCTCGCCGAGCGCAACCCGTCCCGCGAGGCCGTCCTCGAGCTCGCACCCGACCTCGTCTACGCCGGGTGGGAGTCCAACCTCTCCGCCGACGGCGCCGGCGAGCGCGCCGGGTACGAGGAGCTCGGGATCTCCACCTTCGTCTCTCCGGCTGCCTGCCAGGCCCCCGAGCACCAGCCCGACCCGCTGACCTTCGAGGACGTCTTCGCCGAGATCGAGGAGGTCGGGCGGATGCTCGGGGCCGAGGAGGAAGCAACCGCACTCGTCGCCGAGCAGCGCGCCGCCCTCGATGCCGTGACCCCGGCCGGTGCCGGCCTCAGCGCGCTGTGGTACTCCTCCGGCTCGGACACCCCGTTCGTCGGCGCCGGTATCGGCGCCCCCCAGATGATCATGTCGGCCGCCGGCCTGGAGAACATCGCCGCCGACGTCGAGGACACCTGGACGTCGCTCTCCTGGGAGGCGGTGGCCGAACGGGACCCCGACGTCATCGTCCTCGTCGACTCCGCGTGGAACACCGCCGAGCACAAGATCGAGGTCCTCGAGACCAACCCGGTGACGGCCGCGCTGCCCGCCGTGCATGAGCAGCGCTACCTCACCGTCCCGTTCCCCGCGACCGAGGCCGGGGTCCGCAACGTCGCCGCCGTCGTCGACCTCACCGAGCAGCTCGCCGCCCTCCCGGGGGCGCCGTGAGCGCGCCCGCCAGGACTCCGGCCCGCCCCGCCACGCGCCCCGGTCGGCGCAGGCCCGGTGGACGGCGGGACGCGCACCGGCGGGGTGGCCCCGCGACCGGGGTGCTCGCCCTCGTCCTCCTCGGGGCGCTGGGCCTCGCGATGACGTGGGCGGTCACGGTCGGGCCCGCGTCGGTGGGCCTGGGCCAGGTGTGGGCCTCGGCCTGGCACCACGTGTGCTCGGCCCTGCTCCCCGGGGTCGGCTGCCCGGCCGACCCGCTCACCCCGGTGCAGGAGGCGATCGTGTGGCAGGGCCGCGGCTCCCGCGTGGTCGCCGCAGCGGCGGTCGGTGCCGGCCTCGCGGTGGCCGGCACGGTGATGCAGGCCGTCGTGCGCAACCCGCTGGCCGACCCCTACCTCCTCGGCGTCTCGTCCGGTGCCTCGCTCGGCGCCGTCGGGGTGCTCGTGCTCGGGCTGACCGTGCTCCTGCCGGTCGCGGCGTTCGTCGGGGCCGTCGGGGCGCTCGCCGTCACGCTGCTGCTCGCGGCCGGCCGCGGCGGCGGGCTGCCGACGGTGCGCACCGTGCTCGCGGGGGTGGCCGTCGGCCAGGCCTGCTCGGCCCTCGTCAGCTTTGTCATCTTCTGGTCCGCGACCGGCGACTCCTACCGGGAGATCCTCTCCTGGCTGCTCGGCTCCTTCGGGGGCATCACCTGGCCCGAGGCGCTGCTCGCCCTCGGCGGGACCGTCGTCCTCGGCGGGGTGCTCGCCTCCCGGGCCCGCGTGCTGGACGCCTTCGCCTTCGGCGACGTCTCGGCGGCCTCCCTCGGGATCGACGTCCGCCGCGCGCGCTGGGTGCTGCTCGTCCTCGTCACGCTGCTCACCGCCGTCCTCGTCTCGGTGTGCGGGGCGATCGGCTTCGTCGGGCTCGTCGTGCCGCACGCGGCCCGTCTCGTCCTCGGGGCGCGCAACCACCGGGTGCTGCCCGTGGCGGCCCTCGTCGGCGCACTGTTCCTCCTCCTCGCCGACACCGCCGCCCGCACGCTCTTCGACCCCCGGGAGCTGCCCGTGGGTATCCTCACCGCCGCCATCGGAGCTCCCGTCTTCGCGGTCCTCCTGCGTCGGAGCCGGCTGTGAGCGACCGGACGACGACGCGGCCGCCGACGCCGCAGGCCGGGACGACGCGCGGCGCCGCCGAGCTCACCGTGGCCCGGCTGCGCCTGGACCTCGGGGAGCGGACCGTCCTGCGGTCGGTGGCCGCCCAGCTGCCACCCGGGCAGGTGAGCGCCGTCGTCGGTCCCAACGGCTCGGGCAAGTCGACGCTGCTCCGGCTGCTCGTCGGGGCGCTCGAACCGGACGCCGGCGCGGTCCTGCTCGACGGCCGGGAGCTCGCCTCCCTCTCCCGCCGCGAGCGGGCCCGTGAGCTCGCGCTCGTCGAGCAGGACTCGGCCGCCCCCGTCGCGATGGACGTGACCGACGTCGTCCTCCTCGGCCGGATCCCGCACCGGCCGGCCTGGGGGTCGGACTCCGCGGAGGACCTGTCCGTCGCCGACGAGGCGCTGCGCCGGGCGGGTGCGGCCGACCTCGCGGGCCGCGACGTCGCCACCCTCTCCGGTGGCGAGCGCCAGCGGGTCCACCTCGCCCGCGCCCTGGCCCAGGCGCCCCGCCTGCTCCTCCTCGACGAGCCGACGAACCACCTCGACGTCGCTGCCCAGCTCGATGTCCTCCACCTCGCCGAGGAGCTCGCCGCGGCCGGGGGCACCGTGCTGGCCGCCCTCCATGACCTGAATCACGCGCTGCGGTACTGCGCGCACGTCGTCGTCCTCGACGACGGTGAGGTGGTCACCGCCGGGCCACCCGCCGAGGTGCTCACCGAGGAGCTCGTCTCCCGGGTCTACGGGGTGCGGGCCCGCCGGGTGGTCGTCGAGGGGCGCGACCTGCTCCTCTACGAGCGGAGCTAGTCTGCTCCTCTCCGAGTGGAGCTAGTTTGCGGCTACAGGCGGGAACGTGTCGACGACCTCGAGGACGTACGCCCGCTCCCAGGAGGCTCTTGCCGCTCGGCTGCCCACCATCGAGCGGTCCCCGGCGCGTAGGACCCGACAGACGAGGCCGTCCACGGTGAAGACCTCGAACTCGTTCCGCAGCGACGTGCTCATGATGGGCACCGCCCGGGGAACCTTGTCGATCACCCAGAGCACTCCAGCTGCTCCGAGCCAGCTCTTGCCGTGAGCGCTGGTGGACGCTCCCGCTGGGATCGTCACGATGTCACCTACGTCCCAGGTGGTGTACTCGTCGGCGAGGGTCCGGAGACACGGCTCCGTTGGCAGCCCGATACTGCGCAGCAGCCGCGTTCCCTCAGGAACGGGGTGCGCGTATGCCCTGTCGAGTGCCTCCTGCGCGAGGGACTCAGCCCATCTACTGCTGGTTCCGCGCCTTCGCTTCAGCCAGTAGCCGTCCGCGGTATCGCCTGGCTGGTGCTGAACCCGGAGCCGGAACTCTTCGGCGACGCTGTCGGCGATGTCCTGGAGCCGGAGCAGGGTGAGCGGATCGTTCCTCGGCAAGAACTCGGACGTGATCTCCGTCTCGACGCGATGTGGTATCCCCCGTCTGTCGTAGATCTCGAACTGCTCGAGCTCCGCTTCCGCGCAGGCGTTGGTCAGCGTGTCGACCAGTGCTTGGAGCGCCCGCACCCGCTCCCGATCACGCCATCTCCGCACGCGGCCGCGCCCCGCGCACAAGGATTCGAGCTCGTTCTTCCCCTGCTCGATCTGACGGCCCAGCTCCTTGATCTCGTCGTCGAGCTGCTCGGCGCAGGATGTGTCGTCGGACCAGATCGGCCCGTGCCGCGTCACGGCATCCGATCCTGGCGTGCGCGACCGTCGGCGAGCCCGCGGGCGTAGGCCTCGGCCGAGCCCTCCCGGAAGAGGTCCTCCTCGGCCGGCCGCGCGAGCACCCGGGCACCCGGGCCGTCGTCCCGGGTCACGAGGTGGGCGAGCCCGCGGACCACCGCGGCCGGCCGCCCCTCGGCCTTGCCCTTGACGAGCTCGGCGGCCGCCGCGATCTCGTCGGCCGCGGCGACGACCGTGGACCGCAGCTCCCGGCCGTAGCCGTCGCGGCGCCCGCGGTGGTCCTGCAGGGCGACGACCCCGGCCGCTCCGATCGCGATGTCGGCGACCCCCTGGCGCCACGGGCGCCCGACGGTGTCGGTGACGACGACGCCGGGCCGCACCCCGAGCCGTGCGTCCAGGCCGCGGCGCAGCGCCCTCGCCGAGGCGTCGGGGTCCTCCGGCAGGAGCAGCGCCGTGCCGAGGGGGACGTCGGAGGTGTCCACCCCGGCCGCGGCGAGGACGATCCCCTGCGGGGTCTGCACGACCCGCAGCGTGGAGCCGTCGGGTCGGGCGCGCTCGGCGACGACGCGCACCGTCTGGCCGGCGATGACCTCCTCGAGCTCCTCCCGGGTGCGCGCGGCGACGAGGCGCCGCTCGGCCTTGGCCACGACCTTGCTCGCGACGACGACGACGTCGCCCTCGGCCATCCCCACGGACCCGTCGGGCCAGGTGAGGTCGCGCAGCGCCGGTGCCATGAGGGCGGCGAGGTCGTCACCGCCGGTGACGGGCGGGAGCCCGTCGACAGCCTGGGCGAGCAGCATCAGCGCACCACCTTCGGCAGGACCTCACGGCCGAAGACCTCGACCCACTCGCGCTGGTTGCGCCCGACGTTGTGGAGGTAGATGCGGTCGAAGCCGAGGTCGGCGTACCGCTGGATCTCGGCCCGGTGGACGTCCGGGTCGGCCGAGATCACCATGCGCCCGGCGAAGTCCTCCGGCCGCACGAGCCGGGCCATCGCCGCGAAGTCGAACGGGGAGCGGATGTCCGCCTTGGGGAACCGCATCGCCCCGTTGGGCCACTGCTCGACGGCGTTCGTCACGGCCTCCTCCTCCGTCGGCGCCCACGAGAGGTGGAGCTGGATGATCTTCGGCAGGGTCGTCGCATCCTTGCCGGCCTCCCGGGCACCGGCGGCGAACCGGTCGAGCAGGCCGGCGACCTTCTCCACCGGTGCGCCCACGGTGATGAGGCCGTCGGCGTGCTTTCCGGCACGGCGGGCGGTCACCGGGCCCCCGGTGGCGACGAAGATCGGCGGAGGCTCCTCCGGCATGGTCCACAGCCGGGTGGACTCCAGGCGGTAGTACATGCCCGCGTGCTTGGCGTCCCGGCCCGCGAGCGAGGCGGTGAAGAGCTTGCGGATGATGTCCAGCGCCTCGAACATCCGGTTGATCCGCTCCGGGGCCTCGGGCCAGTAGGCGCCGACGACGTGCTCGTTGAGCGCCTCCCCGGACCCCAGGCCGAGCCAGTGCCGGCCCGGGTACATCGCTGCGAGGGTGGCCGAGGCCTGGGCGACGACGGCCGGGTGGTAGCGGAACGTCGGTGCCGTGACCCCCGGGCCGATGTCCCCGCGGGTGCGCTCCCCGAGGGCGGCGAGCACGTTCCACACGAAGGACGCCTGGCCCTGCGTCGGGGTCCACGGCTGGAAGTGGTCGGCCGCCATGACGCCGGAGAACCCGTGCTCCTCCGCCAGACCGGCGATCTCGAGCACCTCGGTGGGATGGAACTGCTCCAGCGCGGCGGCGTAGCCGATCGTCAGTGCCATGGCGCCAGTCTCTCAGGTGGCGCGGACCGGCCGGGACAACGCCCCCGGAGAAGACCGGAGGCGGCAGCGGTGGGCCGGTGGGTCGCTCCCCCTGCGGGCGTGAAAGAATCGGCTCCCATGACCGACGCGCACGAGCCCACCCCCGCTGACCCGCTGCCCACCCCGTCCGTCCCGGACCGGGTGAGCCTCGACGGCCTGGAGGACAAGTGGGACGCGGTATGGAGTGAGCAGGGCACCTACCGCTTCGACCGCACCGCGACACGCGACCAGGTCTTCTCCATCGACACCCCGCCCCCGACGGTCTCCGGCTCGCTGCACGTCGGGCACGTCTTCTCCTACACGCACACCGACGTCGTCGCCCGCTACAAGCGGATGACGGGGTGCGAGGTCTTCTACCCGATGGGCTGGGACGACAACGGCCTGCCCACCGAGCGTCGGGTGCAGAACTACTACGGTGTGCGCGTCGACCCCTCGCTGCCCTACGACCCCGACTTCGTGCCGCCGCACGACGGCGGTGACGGCAAGAGCGTCAAGGCCGCCGACCAGCGGCCCGTCTCCCGCCGCAACTTCGTCGAGCTGTGCCTGCGGCTGACCCTGGAGGACGAGAAGCAGTACGAGGAACTGTGGCGCCACCTGGGCCTGAGCGTGGACTGGTCGCACCACTACCAGACCATCGGTCCGGAGTCCCAGCTCGTCGCCCAGGCCGCGTTCCTGCGCAACCTCGCCCGCGGCGAGGCCTACCAGGCCCAGGCCCCCGGGCTGTGGGACGTCACCTTCCAGACCGCCGTCGCCCAGGCCGAGCTCGAGGCCCGGGACCACCCCGGCCACTACCACCGGGTGGCCTTCCACCTCAGCGACCCCGCCGCCGGCGAGGGCGTGGAGCAGGTCGAGGACGGCAAGGTCTACATCGAGACGACCAGGCCGGAGCTGCTGCCCGCCGTCGTCGCCCTCATCGCCCACCCCGACGACGAGCGCTACCAGCCGCTCTTCGGCACCACGGTCCGCTCCCCGATCTTCGACGTCGAGGTGCCGGTGCTCGCCCACCCGGCCGCGGAGATGGACAAGGGTGCCGGCAT
>DAHVRG010000300.1 GCA_027322565.1 Georgenia sp. | reverse complement strand
ATGAGCGTGGACTTCCCGGCCCCGGTCGGCCCCTCGAGCAGGAACAGGCCGCCGGCGGAAAGCTCGTCGAAGTCGATCTCGTGCCGCCCGGCGAACGGCCCGACCGCCTCGAGGGTGAGGTGGTGGATGCGCATCAGGCACTCCTCTCCGCGCCAAGGGCGGCCTCGTAGGCGCGGCGCAGCACTGCCGCCTCGGCCTCGGTCGGGTCGGCCCCGGTGACCTCCTGGACGAACTCGGCGGCGACCTCGAGCGGGTCCCGCGCCGGGGTGACCGCGCGTGCCGGCCCGCCGGTGAGCGGGGCCGTCGGGCGGTGCTGGATGACGAGCGCGTGCGGAAAGCGGGCCTTGACCCGGGCGTAGAGGTCGCGGGGGCGCACGGTGTCCGTGACCGCGACCCGCACCCAGTCCGCAGCCTGTGCGTCGAAGGCGGAGGAGAGCAGCTCGGCGAGCGTCCCGGTGGCCTCGGAGAGCCGGCGCGGGCGCGGCGTGGGGACGAGCTCCATGTGCTGCACCCCGTGGGCCCCGAGCTCGACGAGGGCGCTGGACTTCGTGTGGTGCATCTCGGAGAAGGAGTACGCAAGCGGTGAGCCCGAGTAGCGGGCGAGGGGCCCGGGCCGCTGCGGGTCGAGGTCCGGCCCGACCCCCTGCGGGCCGTGCAGGTGGCCCAGCGCGACGTAGTCCGGTGTGTCGCCGCTGCCGGTGAGCGCCTCGAGCGGGACGGAGTCCACGCCTCCCACCCGGATGTCACGCTCGGACTCCGAGGCGGCACCGCCCACGACGAACGCGTGGGCCATGACGACGGCCGGCACCCGTGGTCCGCCCGCGCGCCGGGCGGCGAGGTCGGAGCGCACCCGCCGCATGGCCGCGGCGACCACTGCCTCGTGCGAGCGGGCCGGGACGACCGCGGCGCCGTCGTCGTCGGTCTCCGGGCCGGCGAGGCGGTGTCGGGTGGTGTCCGGGTCGAGGTAGGGGAGGGCGTAGACGAGGGCGCCGACGTCGCCGTCCGCGGACGGGAGCTCGACCGGGACGGCGAGGTCTTCGACGCGGGCCCGCACGGCGAGCCGCTCTCGGAAGAGCGGCGCGGCGAAGCCCAGACGGGTGGCGGAGTCGTGGTTCCCGGGGGAGATGACGACGCGGGTGTGCTCGCTCAGCCGCAGGAGCGCGTCGGTGAGCAGCTCGACGACGTCGACCGGCGGGATGGCGCGGTCGTAGACGTCCCCGGAGACGAGCACGGCGTCCACCCGTTCCGCGCGGACGACCTCGACGAGATGGTCGAGGAACGCACCCTGGTGCGCGACCAGCTCCACCCCGTGCAGGGTGCGCCCGAGGTGCCAGTCGGAGGTGTGGAGGATGCGCATGTGGCGACGGTAACCACGACCACCGACATGGCCGTGAATGCCACCCCGGGGACCTGTCAGGTCGGGTGGTTCGCGGCCGGCCACGGGGCAACGGTCCCCGGGGACCGGTCGGGTCGGGTGGTCCGGGTCCCCGGGAGCCGCCCGGGGACATGGCGAGCAGGTTGGTCAAGGGAAGCAGCGGGACCGTGCTCCGGTCGCGGCGGGCGGTCACCGGTCGCCCGGGTCGACCTCCGTCTCCTCCGTCGCCTCCGGGGGCCGGCGGCGCCACGGCCACCACCACCGACGCCGGGTCCCGAGTTCCGTCGACGGCTCCGACCGCCGTGGTGCCGGCTTCCCCGGTCGCTGCGCCGGTTCCGGCCCGCTGCCCGGTGCCGTGCCCCCGTCCGGCCTCGCGCCGCCGTCCCGCTCCGCGCGCCACCGGGCGACGACCGCGTCGGGGTCGGCGGGCGCGACCGGCAGCACCGGTCCGGTGGGGATGCGGATGTACTCGGCCACCCGGAGGTTGACCTCCCGTACCGCGGCGCGCACCGCGGCCTCGTCACGCAGATGGCGGACGGTCTCCGGAAGGGCGGCGAGCTCGCGGCGCAACCGCAGCGCAGGCGGCAGCAGGGCCTCGGTGGGCAGCTCCTCGCTGCGCACCTTCTGCTTGACCCACCAGTCCTCCTCGAGGGGCCCGTCGATGCCGGGCAGGGGCTTCCCGGAACCGGGCAGGTCGTCGAACTCCCCGCGTTCCTGCGCCTCGCGGATGAGCTTGTCGACCCACGTGTGGATCGGCAGGTCCGACGGTTTGCGCTGCGTCATCGGCACCAGCCTGCCCGTTCACCGCCGGCCGATCCAGCGCAGAGGCGGCGGTCACAGGCCTAGGACGGCGCGCGCGATGAGGAAGTAGATGACCAGACCGGCGGCGTCGACGAACGTCGTGATGAACGGGTTGGAGAACACGGCCGGGTCGGCGCGCAGCTTCTTGGCGACGAGCGGCATGACGCCGCCCACCGTCGCCGCCAGCGTGCAGATCGTCAGCAGGGTCAGGCCGATGACGGTCCCGACGGGGACGCTGTACGCGAGTGATGCCAGGACGAAGCCGACAGAGCCGAGGCTCAGTCCCAGGGCCGCCCCGGTCTGCGCCTCGCGGACGAGCACGCGCCCGACGTCCCGGGGCCGGACGTCGTCCAGCGCCAGCGCCCGGGTGATCGTGGTCGCCGCCTGGTTGCCGGTGTTGCCGCCGGTCCCGATGAGGAGCGGGATGAACACCGAGAGCACGACCATCTGGGAGATGGTGGCCTCGAAGACCTCGAGCACCTGGACGGTCAAGGTCGCGCCGACGGCGAGCACGAGCAGCCACACCACCCGTGCCCGCACGAGCGCCCGCACCGGCGTCGCCAGGTATGGCCGGCGCAGCGGCTCCGACCCGCCCAGGCGGGCCCGGTCCCTGCTCTCGGCGTCCTCGAGGATCCGCAGCGCGTCGTCCACGGTGAGGATCCCGACCAGCCGGTCCTCGTCGTCGACGACGAGGAGCGCTAGCAGCTTCAGGTCTGCGCAGCGCCGGGCCGCGACCTCGGCGTCCGTGCTCGCTCGGACGGCGTACGGGGTGCGCATGAGCTCGGCGACCCGGGCGCCGGCCTGCTCCTCGCGCATGAGGTCGCGCAGGCTGACCACCCCGGCGAGGCGCCGCTCGTCGTCGATGACCGGGAGCGTGTAGATCGTCTCCGCGTCCGCCAGCCGGGAGCGCACCCGGTCCAGGGCGGCAGCGACCGACATCTCCGGACGGAGGGTGATGTAGCCGGGGCTCATGCGCCGTCCGAGCGACCGGGCCGGGTAGCCCAGGACGACGGCGGTGAGCTCGCGTTCCTCCGGGGTGAGCCCGCGGAGCAGCCGGCTTGCCACCACCGCCGGGAGCTCGTCGAGGAGCCGGACCCGGTCGTCGGGCTCGA
>DAHVRG010000242.1 GCA_027322565.1 Georgenia sp. | reverse complement strand
GATGCCCTCCCGCTCGAGCCGCGACCGGATGTCCTGCGACTGGCGGCGGGCGAGCTCGAGGACCCGGCGGTTGACCGCCGCCATGTCGACCGAGGTGCCCTCCGCACCGCCGCGGATCCCGAGCTCGGCGGCGTCGGCGGTCGCGGTCATCCACTCCGCCGTGGCGATGAGGGTCTTGGAGGGCACGACGTCGGTGAGCACAGCGGCCCCGCCGAGCCCCTGCCGCTCGACCACCGTCACGCGGGCGCCGAGCTGCGCCGCGACGAGGGCCGCCTCGTATCCGCCGGGGCCGCCCCCGACGATGACGACGCGGCTGCCCGCGCGGACCGGCGAGCTGCCGGCGGTCTCGTGGGTACGGCGCCCCTCGGCGGGCGCGGGGGCCGCGGGACTGTTCCCGGCGGGCTGGTGCACGTCGGCTGGAGTGGTCACATGGGGCATTGTGCCGCCTTTGCCCCGTGCGATGCCCGCCGACCCGGCCGGGCGGTAACGTCAGGGCATGGTCTCCCCTGTCGCTCCCCCGGATCCGCACGCCCCGTTCGCCCTCGCCCAGGAGGCAGCCGAGCGGCTGGCGGAGCTCACCGGGGTCGAGCGGCACGACATCGCCCTCGTCCTGGGCTCGGGCTGGAGCGGGGCGGCCGACCTCCTCGGGGAGACCGTCGCCGACATCCCCGCCGACGAGGTCCCCGGGTTCCGTGCCCCGACCGTCGCCGGGCACGGCGCCTCGATCCGCTCCGTGCGCATCGACGACGACGGCGAGCCGCGCCACGTCCTCGTCCTCGGCTCGCGCACCCACTACTACGAGAGCCGCGACGTGCGGGCCGTCGCCCACGGCGTGCGCACCGCGGCCGCCGCGGGTGTGGGGCAGCTCGTCCTCACCAACGGCTGCGGCGGCCTCGACCCCGCCCTGCTGCCCGGCACCCCCGTGCTCATCGCCGACCACATCAACCTCACCGGCGCGTCACCGATCGAGGGCGCCACCTTCGTCGACCTCACCGACCTCTACTCCTCCCGGCTGCGAGACCTCGCCCGGGAGGTCGACCCGACACTGACCGAGGGGGTGTACGTCCAGTTCCCCGGCCCGCACTACGAGACGCCCGCCGAGGTGCGGATGGCCGCCCTGCTCGGTGGCACGCTCGTCGGGATGTCGACCGCGCTGGAGGCGATCGCCGCCCGACACGTCGGGCTGGAGATCCTCGGCCTCTCGCTCGTGACCAACCAGGCCGCCGGGATCAGTGCCGACCCGCTGTCGCACGAGGAGGTGATCGAGGCCGGCCGCGCCGCCGGACCCCGCATCTCCCGTCTGCTGGCGCAGATCGTCCGTCGTATCTGAGGAAGGGAGCCCCCATGGATGTCGAGGCCGTCAGGCGCTGGATCGCCGAGGACCCGGACCCCCGCACAGCGGACGAGCTCGCCACGCTGCTCGAGCGCGCCGCAGCGGGTGACGGGTCCGCGTCCGCGGAGGCGCGCGCGGAGCTGGAGGACCGCTTCTCCGGCCCGCTGGTCTTCGGTACCGCCGGCCTGCGCGGGGCGCTCGGCGGGGGACCGAACCGGATGAACCGCGCCGTCGTCATCCGCACCACGGCCGGTCTCACCGGCTGGCTGGCCGACCGGCTCGCCGGCGCCGCGCCCCGCGTCGTCATCGGTTACGACGCGCGGCACGGCTCCGCCCAGTTCGCCCGCGACGTCGCCGCCGTCGTCACGGGTGCGGGCGGGGAGGCGATGCTCCTGCCCGAGCCCGGGCCGACACCCGTGCTCGCGTACGCTGTGCGCGCACTCGACACCGACGCCGGCGTCATGGTCACCGCCTCGCACAACCCGCGGGAGGACATCGGCTACAAGGTGTACCTCGGCGGGCGGGTCGTCACCGACTCCGGGCAGGGCGCCCAGCTCGTCTCACCCGCCGACGCCGAGATCGCCGCGCGGATCGACGCCGTCGGGTCGCTCTCCGACGTCCCGCTGCCGGCCGACGGCTGGGAGGTGCTGGACCGGTCGCTGACCGAGGAGTACATCGCGCGGGTGGCCGCCCTCGTGCCGCACGGGTACGCCCGGAGCCTGCGCATCGTCTACACCCCGCTCCACGGGGTCGGCGGCGGCGTCGCCGTCGCCGCCCTCGAGCGGGCCGGGTTCGGCGACGTCCACGTCGTCGCCGAGCAGGCCGAGCCCGACCCCGACTTCCCCACCGTCGCCTTCCCCAACCCCGAGGAGCCCGGGGCGCTGGACCTCGCCTTCCGGCTGGCGCGGCGTGTGGACGCGGACCTCGTCATCGCCAACGACCCGGACGCCGACCGCTGCTCGGTCGCCGTCCCCGACCACGACGCGCTCGGCGGGTGGCGCCAGCTCACGGGGGACGAGGTCGGCGCGCTGCTCGGCAAGCAGGCTGCGATCAGCGCGGCGGTGACGGGGCGCGGCGTGCTGGCGAGCTCGGTGGTGTCCTCGCGGCTGCTCGCGCGCATCGCTGAGTCGCACGGCCTGGAGCACCGCACCACCCTCACCGGGTTCAAGTGGATCAGCAGGGTGCCCGGCCTCGTCTTCGGCTACGAGGAGGCGCTGGGCTACTGCGTGGACCCGGAGGCGGTGCGGGACAAGGACGGCATCAGCGCCGCCGTCCGGGTGGCCCTCGCCGCGTCCCAGCTCGTCGACCAGGGCCGCACCCTCACCGACGCGCTCGACGACCTCGCCCTCCAGTACGGGCTGCACGCGACCGCGCCCCTCACGCTGCGCGTCTCCGACCTGTCGCTCATCCCGCAGGCCATGGAGCGGCTGCGGACCGCCGGGCCGGCAACGCTGGCCGGGTCTCCGGTGGTCCGCACGGTCGACCTCGCCGAGGGCGCCGACGGTCTGCCGCCGACGGAGGGGCTGGTGTTCCTCACCGCCCGCGGCGACCGCGCCGTGGTCCGGCCGAGCGGCACCGAACCGAAGCTCAAGTGCTACCTCGAGGTCATCGAGGAGGTCCCCGAGCGCGACCTGCTCTACACCACCCGTCGCGCAGCCGAGGAGCGCCTCGACCGGATGAAGCGAGAGCTCGGCAGCCTCATCGGCCTGTAGGTGCCCGCATCCTCCCCGGCCGCCCGGGTCGTGGGTACCCGGGGCAGGTAGCCACTCCGGCCGTGCCCTGACCAGGCAGGCTCACGACCCGGGCGGCGGGTGGGCGGCGCAGAACGCGCTCAGCCGATGAGGTGCTCCAGGGCGAGCTGGTTGAGGCGGACGAACCGGTACTCGCGGCGAGCGGCGGCCTCCGGGTCGAAGTCCTCGAAGGCGCTGCGGTCGGCGAGCAGGTCGCTCACCGACTCACCCTCCGCGAGCGTGGGCTGACCCAGCTCGAACACCCCGGCCTCCTCGAAGGCCTCCTGCACCCGGGGGTCGGCGCGGTAGGCCTTGGACTTCTCGGCGAGCATGAGGTACATCGCCATGTTCGCCTCGGCCGAGTCCCACACACCCTCCATGTACTCAGTGCGGGAGGGCTTGTAGTCGAAGTGCCGTGCGCCCTCGAAGCGCGGGCCGCCGCCGGGGAAGCCGTTCTCCAGCAGGTCGACGGTGAAGAAGGCCGAGAGCAGGTCACCGTGGCCGAAGACGAGGTCCTGGTCGTACTTGATGGACCGCTGGCCGTTGAGGTCGATGTGGAAGAGCTTGCCCGCCCACAGCGCCTGCGCCAGCCCGTGGGTGTAGTTGAGCCCGGCCATCTGCTCGTGCCCGGTCTCCGGGT
Source organism: Georgenia sp. (assembly GCA_027322565.1). Taxonomy (GTDB): domain Bacteria; phylum Actinomycetota; class Actinomycetes; order Actinomycetales; family Actinomycetaceae; genus Oceanitalea. The sequence continues at coordinate 671 of DAHVRG010000242.1, read as the reverse complement.
TCACGCCGACGATGTCGCCGTGCTCGAGCTCGGAGATGAAGCCGAGGGCGTGCCCGAGGGTCGGCAGCAGGATGTCCCCGCGCGGCTCGTTCGGCTTCGGCTCGAGCGCGATGCGCAGGTCGTAGCCCTGCTCCTTGATGTAGGCGGCGACGGTGTCGACCCCCTCCCGGTAGCGGTCGAGCGCGGCCTTGAGGTCCTTGACGCCGTCGTACTCGGTGCCCTCGCGCCCACCCCACATGACGAAGGTGGTCGCGCCGAGCTGAGCGGCGAGGTCGACGTTGCGCAGCACCTTGCGCAGGCCGAAGCGACGGACCGAGCGGTCGTTGGCGGTCAGCGCCCCGTCCTTGAACACCGGGTGGGTGAAGGTGTTGGTCGTGACCATCTGGATGACGAGGCCCGCCTCGTCGGTGGCCTGCTTGAACCGGGTGAGGATCCGCTCCCGCTCGGCGTCGTCGGCGCCGAAGGGCACGACGTCGTCGTCGTGGAAGCCGATGCCCCACGCACCGAGCTCGGCGAGCTTGGTGGCGTACTCCCAGGGGTCGAGGACGGGGCGGCTTGCCGAGCCGAACGCGTCCTGCGCGGGCCAGGCGACGGTCCAGAGACCGAAGGAGAAGCGGTCTTCAGGGGTGGGCTTGCGAACCATGGGGAACTCCTCGTCGAGGTTTTGTTGC
>DAHVRG010000281.1 GCA_027322565.1 Georgenia sp. | reverse complement strand
TTCCACCATGGATCCATGAGGAAGACGTAGTCCGCCTCGGTGAGGTTGAGCCCGAACCCGCCGGCCTTGAGGCTGATGAGGAACACCGGCGCGTGCCCCTCCTTGAACTCCCGGATCCGCGCGGCGCGGTTGGTCGTCGTGCCGTCGAGGTAGCAGTAGTCGACCCCCTGCTGCTCGAGGCGGTCACGGACAAGGCCGAGGTAGCCGGTGAACTGGCTGAAGACGAGGGCTCGGTGGCCCTCGGAGACCACCTCGTCGAGCAGCTCGAGGAACGCCTCCGCCTTGCTCGAGCCCACCCCGGTGTAGTCGTCGTCGACCAGGCCGGGTGCGAGTGCGAGCTGTCGCAGCAGGGTGAGGGAGCGGAAGATCGTGAACCGGTTCTTGTCGAGGTCGTCGACCAGCCCGAGGATCTTGCGTCGCTCCCGCGCGAGATGGGTGTCGTAGACCCTGCGGTGCCGCGGGGTGAGCGGCACGGTGAGCACCTGCTCCTGCTTGGGCGGCAGCTCGGCGGCGACCTCCTCCTTGGTGCGGCGCCGGATGAACGGGCGCGTGCGCCGCCGCAGCCGGTCGAGGGCCGCGGCGTCCTTCTCCCGCTCGATCGGGGTGCGGTAGGTCTCGGTGAAGGCGCGCGGGTCGGGGAAGAGGCCCGGAGCGGTGATCGAGAGCAGCGACCACAGGTCCATGAGGCTGTTCTCCAGTGGGGTGCCGGAGATCGCCAGCTTGACCGGCGCCTCCAGCCGGCGCGCGCACTGGTGGGTCTTGGCCTGGTGGTTCTTGACGAACTGGGCCTCGTCGAGGACGAGGGCCGACCAGCCCAGCGCGTCGTAGGAGGCGAAGTCGATGCGCAGCAGGGCGTAGGAGGTGACGACGACATCGGCCCCCGCGACGTGCTCCGCCAGCGGGACACCGGCCTTGGCCGAGGTCTGCTCCACGGTCCGCACGACGAGCCCGGGGGTGAACCGTTCGGCCTCGCTCGCCCAGCCGCCGACGACGGAGGTGGGGGCGACGACGAGCACCGGGTGGTCCAGGCGGCCGGTCTCCTGGGCGCGGGCGACGACGGCGAGGGTCTGCAGGGTCTTGCCCAGCCCCATGTCGTCGGCGAGGATCCCGCCGAGGCCGGCGTCCCACAGCGTGGCGAGCCACTCGAAGCCCTCGCGCTGGTAGCCGCGGAGCTCGGCGTGCAGCCCGGCGGGAACCTCGGCCGACCCGGCCGGCGGACCCGAGACGAGCGCGGAGACGGTGGCGCGCCACCGTTCGCTCTGCGCGTCGACGACCCCGAGGGCGCGCAGCTCCTCCCACAGGTCCGCCTGGTACGGCGTGACGCGCAGCGTGCCGGACTCCTCGTCGTGGAGGCCCCCGGCCTCCTGGATGAGCTCGCGGAGCCGGTCGAGCTCGGGGTGGTCGAGGCTGAAGTAGCTGCCTGAGGGGAGGAACAGGTGCTCCTCACCGGTGGCCAGCGCCCGGAAGAGGTGGCCGAAGGGGACCTCCTCGCCGTCGAGCTCGACGGTGACCTCGAGGTCGAACCAGTCGCCCTCGGTGGAGTCGGTCGCCGCGAGCCGGACGGTGGGCGCGGACTCGACGAGCCGGTATTCCGGTGCCTCGCCGTGCACCTCGACGACAAGGCCCGGGTTGTCCTCCCGCAGCCGGTCGAGGCCGACGCGGGTGAGGTGCGCGGCGTCGATCCGGCGCAGCTCGACGACGGGTTCGGGACCGCGCGCGGGCGGTGCCGCGCGCAGCCGGGGGATCCCGGCGGGCAGGGCGACGGAGTCGAGCAGCCGCGCCTCGCCCGGCAGGTCGCGCACCCACCCGGCCGCGGGGTCATCGTCCGCGGGCTGCGTGACGGGGACGTCGGTGACGCCGTCGGGGGTGCGGTACCGGAAGGACCACGCCAGCCGCACGACGTGGTCCGGCAGGTGGGTGACGTTCAGGAGGAGGGCCGGGGCGGCGACCTCGGGCAGGTCGACCGCGCCGTCCGAGGACCGCACGGGTAGCAGCCGGCGCAGCCGCGGGAAGAACTCCCGGCGGAACCGTTCGACGTCACCGGGCGGGATGTGCAGCGGCTCCCCGGTGACGAGCTCCGAGGCCCCAAGGGGCAGCGTGCGGGGGAGCGGCGCGAGGAGGAGGCCGTCGTCGCTCACCGCCACGCCGTGCACCGGGTGCCCGACGAAAGCCACGGCGTGGGCGCCGACCGTGCGGCCCGCGACGCCGACCACGGGGGCGACCCGGACGCCGTCGCGGATCGGGTGGGCGGTGACGTCGAGGGTCACCTCCGCGGGGGAGCGGCTGAGCGTCACCTCACCCCCGACCCCGCGGTGCGGGACCAGCGTGACACCGGCGTCGACCGCCTGCTGCAGCAGGGTCCACACCGCCGGGCCGAGCTCGTCGAGGTGGACGTGCTGGGCGTAGGCGTTGGGGTGGGAGCTGACCAGCGCGCGCAGCGCCTCGACGTGGGCGGGGTCGAACCGGCCCCACGACCACCGCACGATGTGCCAGGTGATCCCCGTGCGGACCCAGTTCCCGCGGGCACCGCGCGTCACCGGCACGACCCGCACCCGGGCGGCGGGGCGCCCCGGAGCAGCGGCGGCACCGCGACCGACGACCCGTTCGAGCTGGAGCCCGACCGGCTCGCCGGCCTCGGTGGACGTCTCGCGCACGGCCCCGTCCAGCGCCCGCTCCCACTCGGGCTGCCCGCTGCTGTGGTCACGGGCAGCGACGAGGGCCGCCACCCCGTGCTTGCAGTCGAGCCGCACCGGGCACGTGCACGTGATGGCGACCTCGCCGCGCTCGAGGAGGACGAAGGTCTGGTACGCGGCGGCGCCGCTGCCCCGGACGGTGGCGAACAGGGCACGCTCGTCGGGGTCGACGTGGAGGCGGCGGACCATCCCGCGGCGGGCGTAGTCGATGCCCCGACCGACCGTCGGGGCATCGAGCTGGCGGCGCAGCGTGGCGTCGTCCGGCAGGGTGAGCCGTGCCAGCGCCCGTGCGTCGCTCTCGGTCAGCTGCACCCCTCTACGGTAACCGCGGGCACCGACACTCAGATGCTGCGGCGCATCATCCGGATCCCCACCGTCAGCCCGAGCGTCGCGAGGACGCCGGCGGCCAGCGCACCCTGCCACACCGACGCCGCGGCGAGGTCACCATTGAACAGCGCCCGCTCCGCCTCGACGAGGTAGGTGAGCGGGTTTGCCTGGGAGAGCAGCTGCATCCAGCGTGGTGCGGCCTCGAGCGGCAGGAGCATGCCGGACAGGATCATGAGCGGGAAGATGAGCGCCTGCTGCACCGCCCAGAACATCCAGTCCCGCTCGCGCGAGGCGATACCCAGGGAGTAGCTCAGCGCACCCAGCCCGATCCCGAAGACGGCGAGGACGGCGAGCCCGAGCACCATGCCGGGCACGTGGGGCCGGAACCCGAAGATCGCCGCGACGAGCGTGATGACGACCGCCTGGACGGCGAGCGGCACCATCTCCTTCAGCGCCCGCCCGACCATGAGAGCGGAGCGTGCGACCGGCGTGACGAGCATCCGCTCGTGGGAGCCGGACTGCAGCTCGAAGAGCAGGTTCGACCCCGCCATCGCGGTGCCGAACAGGGTGCTCATGACGATGATGCCGGGCACGAACCACTGGAAGGACTCGGCGAGCGGCAGGCCGGTCATCCCGCTGAGCAGCGGGCCGAAGAAGGCGAGGAAGACGAGCGGCTGGAGCAGGGAGAAGATCATGCTGAACGGGTCGCGCAGCACCGGTAGCAGCTCGCGGACGAGGACGTTGCGGGTGTCGTGCAGCACGCGCGTGGTGGGGGCGGTCATGGTGTCTCCTTCAGAAGGCGGGCTGGGCGGCCGGCGCGGGGGTGGGGACGTCCTCGGCGGTGGCCTGCTCCTCGCGCAAGCTACGGCCGGTGAGGCCGAGGAAGACGTCGTCGAGGGTGGGTTGGTGGAGCTCGGCGGCGAGGACGCGGTGGCCGGCGGCCGCGAGGGTGCCGATCAGCCCGGGCAGCACCCGGTCGCCGTGGTGGACGACGACGACGTACCGCACCGCCCCGCCGACAGCCGACTTCCCGGCGAGAGCTGAGTTCCTGCCGACAGGTGAGCTCCCGACGACAGACGATGCGCCGTCGGGAAGTGCGCTGTCGCCGGAAAGTGGGCTGTCGGTGACCAGGGGGGTGCCGTCGGTGACCAGG
>DAHVRG010000278.1 GCA_027322565.1 Georgenia sp. | reverse complement strand
ACGACCTCGCCGCCTTCGACGAGCTGGCGGACGGGTACCGGCTCTACGACCTGTCGATCGACCGGCTCCGGGAGGCGCTCGACGAGCACGTCACCCACGGTGACGGCGGGGGCCCCGTCCTGCGGCTGCTGACCACCGCGTTGGACCAGGCCGAGCGGCACCTCGCCGCCGGACGCAGCCGGCAGGCCCAGGGCGCGCTGGACCGGTTCGTCCAGCACCTGGACCACCCGAGGCGCAGCGCGGTCCTCACCGACGAGGCGGCCGACCAGCTCCGGCAGCTCGCGCTCGCGGTACGTTCCTCGCTTGACGGCTAGCCGCAGGCGGGGCCTGGGAGACCGTCGTCGGTGCCCGGGCCCGTCCGTGCCCTGTCACCGGCCCGCCGCGGTGACCGTCCACGACGAGTGAAGGGAGGGGCCCGATGGTCTCCCTGGCCGAGATCGGCCGCGCCGCCGGACCCGGCGGGCTGAGCACCCGTGAGGTCGACGTCGCGCGGCTGGCGCACGACGCCTCGCACTACCTCCTGCGGCCCCGCGCCGTCGTCACCGCGACGTCCACGGAGCAGGTGGCGGCGGTGATGGCCGCCGCGGCGCGGGCGGCCGTCCCCGTCCCGCTCACCTTCCGTGCCGGCGGCACCAGTCTGTCGGGCCAGGCGGTGACCGACGGCGTCCTCGTCGACGTGCGCCGTCACCAGCAGGACCTCGAGGTGCTCGACGACGGCGCGCGGGTGCGCTGCGCCCCCGGCGCCGTGCTGCGGCGGGTCAACGCGGCCCTGGCCCGGCACGGACGGCGGCTCGGCCCCGACCCGGCGAGCGAGATCGCCTGCACCGTGGGCGGCGTCGTCGCCAACAACTCCTCGGGGATGACGTCCGGCACGGCGGCCACCGCCTACCGCACCCTCGACTCGATGGTGCTCGTCCTGCCCAGCGGCACCGTCGTCGACACCGCCGCACCCCACGCCGACGCCCTCCTCGCCACCCGGGAGCCGGAGCTCCACGCCGGACTGCTCCGGCTGCGCGACCACGTCCGCGCCCGGCCGGACCTGCGCCGCCGGGTCGAGCAGCAGTTCGCGATGAAGAACACCATGGGCTACGGCCTCAACGCGCTGCTCGACCACGACTCCGCCGTCGACATCCTCGCCCACCTCGTCGTCGGCTCGGAGGGCACGCTGGCCTACCTCGCCGAGGTCACCCTGCGCACCGTGCCCGCCCTGCCGCACGCCGCCACCGCGCTGCTCGTCCTCGACTCCATCGGCGCCGCCACCGAAGCGCTGCCGCATGTGGCGGCGACCGGGGCGGTGGCGGTCGAGCTCATGGACGCCGCAGCGCTGCGGGTGGCCCAGTGCGACCCGCGCGCCGACCCGGTGCTCCGCGGGCTCACCGTCGACCGGCACACCGCCCTCCTCGTCGAGCTCCAGCACGCGAGCCCGGAGGGGCTGGCCGAGCTCACCGCTGCCGCGGAGCCGGTGCTCGCCGGGCTCGACCCCGCGGCCGCCACCGCGCTCACCAGCGACGCCGGCGCCCGGGCCGCGATGTGGCAGGTTCGCAAGGGGCTGTACGCCGCCGTCGCCGGCGCCCGTCCGGCCGGCACCACCGCGATGCTCGAGGACGTCGTCGTCCCGGGTCCCGCCCTCACCGGGACGGTGCGGTCCCTCGAGGGGCTGCTCGCCCGGTACGGCTACGCCGACGCCGTGACGTTCGGGCACGCCAAGGACGCCAACCTCCACTTCATGATCAACCCCGACCTCGCCGACCCGGGGGCGCGGGACGCCTACGCCGCCTTCAGCGAGGAGCTCGCCGCGCTCGTCCTCGACGCCGGCGGCTCGCTCAAGGCCGAGCACGGCACCGGCCGGATGATGGCCCCGTTCGTCGAGCGGCAGTACGGCCCCGAGCTCTACGGGATGATGCGCGAGATCAAGCGGCTGTGTGACCCGCGCGGCATCCTCGCCCCCGGGGTCGTCATCTCCGACGACCCGACGATCCACCTGCGCGACCTCAAGCGCTACCCGCGCGTCCACCCCGAGCTCGACCGCTGCGTCGAGTGCGGGTTCTGCGAGCCGGTCTGCCCGTCCCGGCACACGACCATCACGCCGCGGCAGCGGATCGCCCTGCTCCGCGAGGCCGCCGACGCGACACCCGAGCGGCGCGCCACCATCGAGCGCGACTACGACTACGTGGCGGTGCAGACCTGCGCCGCCGACTCGCTGTGCCGTGTCGCCTGCCCGGTCGACATCGACACCGGGGCGGTGATGAAGGAGCGCCGGGCGGAGGCGAACGGGCCGGTCGCGCAGGCGGTAGGGCGCCGGTTCGCGCAGGCGTGGGAGCCGGTGACGACGACGCTGCGGGGAGCACTCGCCGTCGCCGACCACGTTCCCGGCCCGGTGCTCGACGCGACGACGACGGTGGTCCGTGCCGTCGTCGGGGAGCGGGGCCGCGACCTCGTGCCGCACGCCGACGGGACGCTGCCCGGCCCCGGCCGCCCACGCAGCACCCTCCTCCCCACCTCCCAGCCAGTCACCGACAGCCCACTTCCCGCCGAGAGCCCACTTCCCGCCGGGAGCCGAGCTGTCAGCGAGAGCTCAGTTCCTGGCAAGAGGCTGTCTGCCGCCGGCGCCGGCGGTCATCCGCACGAGGCGGTGTTCTTTCCCGCCTGCATCGGCTCGC
>DAHVRG010000274.1 GCA_027322565.1 Georgenia sp. | reverse complement strand
GATCGAGGACCTCGACGCCGCGGAGCCCGCCTTCCTCGAGCAGGTGCGGGAGATGGAAGCGATGCTGCGTCACCACGCCGACGACGAGGAGAGCGACCAGTTCCCCAAGCTCCGGGCCAGCATCCCGGCGGCAGCGCTCGTCGAGCTGCGGGTGAAGGTCGAGCGGGCGATGGAGCTCGCCCCCACCCGGCCCCACCCGAGCGCACCCCACTCCGAGCTCTTCCACAAGACCGTCGGAGCCGGTGTCGGGATGGTCGACCGGCTGCGCGACAAGCTCACCGGTCGGAGCACCGGCGTCACGGACTGAGGCCGGCGACGCGGAAGGCACACGCTGCCGGTCCTGCCTCGACGAACCCGCAGTCCGGGCAGGGTCAGCGACGGTCGACGCCAGGGCGCTCCGGACCGAAGACCCGCTCGACGATGTCACGGTCGACGTACGCGCCCTCGTACGCGACGTCGAACATCTCGTCGGCCAACCGGTAGAGCGCCAGGTACCTCTCGGCGAGATCGTCCGCTCCGGGTGCGTGGGACCCCTGCGGATCCTCCAGGTCCGCGAGAAGCGCATCGGCGTGCTCGGTGACCGCCTCGCAGGCACGTCGGAAGCTCCACTCGACGGGGTGCCACGGGTTGCGGTCCGCGACACTCTTGGCGTCCAGCTCGGTGACGAGGTCCCGCGTCACCTGGCCGATCTCCCGGACGTCGTCCGTGATGCGGTACCTGCCGACCAAGCTGCGGAGCTGAGTGCGCGTGTGGTCGAGGTCGGTCAGGTCGCCCAGCCGTGAGAGGCCGCGTGGACGCGGCTCGGTGCGTTCCCACAGCCCCCACCCCGGCGGGACGGCCGGCCACGCCGGGTCGGGACGCCACGCGTCGTCCGGCACCCAGCCCGGGCCGGGGTCGGGCCAGCCCGGGGGCGGGTTGAACCGGTAGGGGAGCGGCGGGCGTCCGGGACGGTGGCGCCCGACGAGGAGCCAGTGGAGCCCGGCGACGCCGTAGTAGACGACGGCCCCGCCGAGGACGAAGAGCAACAGGGTCACGAAGGTCATCGCCAGGTCGAAGACCGGCTCGGCTCCCGCGAGCGAGGCGACGACACCGACGGCGAAGCGCACGAGCACGACGGCCAGCAGCTGGACCAGGCGCTTCACCGCTCGACGAAGACTCATGCGGCCCAGCATGCATCAGCCGGGGGCGGGACCGGTCACTCGGAGAGGTCCACGAGCGTGAGCCGCACCCGGACGACGTCCCCCACCGCGAGACCCTCGGACTTGCAGACCGCCCGCTTGACGGGCAGCACGTACGTGCGGGCGGCGGCCGAGGGGAAGATCGACGTGCGCCACACCGTGCGCCCGACCGTGACCTGGACCCGCACCGACCCGAACCCCCGGGTGAAGGGGCCGGCGAGGTCGAGGATCTCGTCGGCCACGTCGGTGGGCAGCGAGACGAATGTCCAGCTGTCGGTGCGACGCGCCTCCCAGAGCCACAGCTCGGCGTCGAACGAGAAGGTCCCCGCCCGGCCCACGTCAGCCCGGCCCCCGCTCGGACGCGGCGAGCACCGGAGCGGGAAGTGGTGCGCGGTCATCGTGGACGACGCCGTCGGGACCGAGCGGGACACGCAGGAGGCAGGGCAGGGAGCTGCCCTCCGCCGGGTTCCGCGCGATGAGGACGTCGTCGGGCACGGACCCACGGTAGCGGCGCCCGACGGCGGCGTCCGCCACTCGCGCCCGAGTGCCTACTGGCTCGGTCGGCTCAGCTGCTCGGCAGTGGCCGGCCGCTGGGTGTCCGAGCCCCCGCGCTGCGTGTCGGCCGCCCCGGACTCCGGCGCGGCCGGTGAGGCGGGCGCCGGCTCGGGGACCGTGGCAGCACCCTCGTCCTCGGAGCCCGGGCCGTCCGGGGCCGGGGACGCGGGCGCCGGCTCGTCGGGTGCGGGCTCCTCCGTGCCGCGCAGCACCGGTTCCTCGGCAGGGGCGGTGGGGCTTTCGTCCGGGGACGGCGTGACCGGCGCTGTCGGTGCCGGCTCCGGGGCGGGCCGGTGCTGGGGATCCGGGGCGTCCCGGACGTCAGGCGCCGACGGCACGTCCGCGGGACCGGTGCCGGGGAGCCGGGGCTCCCGGTCCGGGAGCTCGGTCTCCTCGGGTAGCGGCGGGCGCGGCGTCGTCGTGCCGAAGAGGGTCGTGCCGCTGCCGTCCCGGCCGCGGGTCAGGTCGGACAGCGGCTTGCCGGCGACCAGCTCGACGACGGTGACGGTGCCGATGACCACGAGGAACGCGGTGGCGCAGGTGGCAGCGAGCCTGCGGCGGCCGACGCGGCGCACGGCCGCGGCGAGCCGAGCCCGGAGCTGTGCCGGACGGGCTCGGAACTGCGCGAGACGCGCCCGACCCGCCTGAGCCGCGCGGTCGCGCTGGAGCCTCGCGGGGACGACGGCCGTGACCTTCTCCGCCGTGTGGTAGATCGAGGCACTGTAGACGAAGTTGGCGAGCACCGTGACGACGCTCGCCAGCGCTGCGCCGATGATCGTGCCCGCCACCCCGAGCGTGGAGAGCAGCGCCGTCGTCGTCATCGCGGCCAGCGCACTGGCGATGACACGCAGCACGGACGGGCGCTCCGGCGGGGGCGCGGCCGGCTTCGAGGGCTCGTGCTCGGCGGACACCGTCTGGGAAGTTCGACCAGTCACGACACCTCCATGCTAGGTCGCCCGACGAACCGGAAAGGGGGCTGCGACGGAACTCACCCGGCCGTACGATGGCAGGCGTCGACGCCGACGCCCGCCGATCCCACCGACGCACGCCGGCCCACGTGACGGGAGGGTCCCCATGACAGGTCGAGTGGTCCACTTCGAGCTCCCCTTCGACGACAAGGAGCGCGCCAAGCGGTTCTACGGCAACGTCTTCCACTGGCAGCTGGACGAGATGCCCGAGTTCGAGTACCTCGGCGTCTCCACCGGCCCGACCGGCGAGACCGGGCCCACCGAGCCGGGGTACATCGGCGGGGGCATGACACCCCGTGCGGGGACCAACAGGGCGCCCGTCGTCGTCATCGACTCCGACGACATCGACGACACGCTGCGGCAGGTGACCGAGCACGGGGGCGAGGTCCTCGAGGGGAAGACGCCCGTCGGTGAGATGGGGTTCACCGCGTACTTCAAGGACAGCGAGGGCAACATCGTCGGTCTCTGGCAGACCGCGTAGGCGCGGCGGGCGCCCGCGTCCGGGACCGGTGTGGGCGTCCTCCTCGCGCTCGGGTCCTCGACGGCCTACGGGCTGGCCGACTTCTTCGGCGGACTGCTGTCGCGCCGCGGCAGCGTCATCGTCATCGCGCTGCTCGGTCAGGCCGCGGGCCTCCTCCTCAGCCTCGCCGTCGCCCTCGTCCTGCACCCGGCGTCGGCGACGGGCGTGGACCTCGCGTGGGGAGCGCTCTCCGGTCTGGGCACCGGCCTGGGCATGCTCTTCCTCTACCGGGGGATGAGCCGGGGTGACCTCAGCGTCGTCGTCCCGGTGAGTGCGGTCGGGGGCGCGGCGCTGCCCGTCCTCGTCGGCGTGGGGCTGCTGGGGGACCGGCCGTCGACGACGTCCTGGCTGGGGATCGCGGCCGCCGTGCCGGCGATCTGGCTGGTGTCGCGGTCACGCGGGACGGGGGGCGCGCCGGCCGCGGCAGGTGTGCCCGACGCGCTCGTGGCGAGCGCGTGGATCGCCCTGCAGTACACCGCGCTCGCGCAGGCGTCCACCGACGCCGGCCTATGGCCGATCGTCGCGGGGCGCCTCGCCGCCGTGCTCGCGCTCCTCCCGGTGCTCCTCCTCAGACGGCCACCGCGGCTGGGCCGGCACCTCTCGCTCGGCGCGGCCGCCGTGGGCGTGGCCGCCACCCTCGCGCTCCTGCTCTACCTCCTGGCCACGCGCCAGCAGCTCATGACCGTCGCGGTGGTCCTCTCCTCGCTCTACCCGGTCATCCCCGTCGTCCTCGGAGCGACCCTCCTCCACGAACGGATCGGCCGCGGACAGGCGGTGGGCCTCGGTGCCGCGGCGGTCGCGGTCACCCTCGTGGCGGTGGGGTAGCGTTCTGGCGCGCAGCAGCCCCCTCGCTTCAGAGCTCGGCGTCGACCTGGAACTCGATCGCGTCCCACTCCGCGTACTCGTCGAGGGAGATCATCTCCATCGTGATCGTGGCGTCGGCGGCGACGTCCGAGGCGAGACCCGTCGCCGTCCCGACGACCGATCCGTCGGAGAACAGCGTCGCCGTGATGCCGACGTAGTCCTTCGCCGTTCCGGTGTTCGTCATGCGGACGCGGACGTCGAAGTCGCCGACGAAGTCCTCGCGCACCTGGACGTCGGAGAAGACGTAGCTGCCGGCGGTGTACTCCTGCCCGGTCGACACGTCCGCCTGGTCCGCCTCGGCCGCGTCGCTCTCGTTCACCGCGGGTTCCGTGGCGGGCGCGGCCTCAACCTCGTCGGCGGTGAGGTCCTGCTCGGCCATGGTGAGCTCGGTGCCGAGCGTGGCGATCTCGTCGTCCCGGGCGGTGAGCTGGTCCTCGAGCCGGTCGACCTGTGCCTCGAGGTTCTCGACCCGGGTCGTGTCACCGCCCACGACGACGCCGGCGCCGAACCCGACCAGCAGCGCGACCGCGGCCGCCGCTCCCAGGTGCCAGCCCCGGAGGCCGGTACGGGGGGAACCGGGCGGCTGCCCCGGGCCGTGGCCGCCGAAGCCGCCGCGGGGCGGGCCGTACGGCTGGGGCGGGGGGTAGGACGGGTGGCTGCCGGGGGCGGCGGGCG
>DAHVRG010000251.1 GCA_027322565.1 Georgenia sp. | reverse complement strand
TCACTTCCTGCCGACAGCTCACTTCCCGACACCGGACCCGGCCCGAGGTCGCGGGCCATCTGCCACAGCTCGCGCGTGACCCGGAGGCCCGCGGACTGCGCGAACGCCTGCGCACCGGGGAGGTTCCCGTGCGCCCAGAGGGCGGCATCCGGGACGTCCTGGAGCACCGCGTCGAGCAGCCGGCGGCCCAGCCCGCGACGGCGGTGCTCGGGGTGGACGCACAGCTCACCGCTGCCCCCGGCGTCCACGACGGCGTACCCGACGACGTCGTCCCCGTCCGCGAGCCAGTGGTGCCGGTACCCCTCGGTGCCGTGGCGCACGGCGAGCGTGCTCTGCTCGTTCAGCGGGGCGACGCCGTCGGCCACGGTGACCTCGTCCGCGAGCCGGAGGACGGCGTCCGGCGTTGCGGGGGCGGTGAGCCCGGTCCCGGGGACGGGCGCCACTAGTCGAGCCTCCCCGCCCGCCACAGCTCGGCGGCGCCCTCGAGCTCCTCCGCCGTCCGGAGCAAAGCTCCCGCGCGGCGGGTGAGGCGGGTGGCGACGTCGTCGTCGTCGACCCAGTCCGCGTCGAGGGCGGAGCCGGTGGCGACGACGCGGAAGAAGGCGGCAGCGCGGTCGAGCGCGACGTCCAGATCACCCTCGTAGACGCCGGTGAGGACGGCGTCCGCGAGGCGGGCGACGTCCGCCGGCCCGGGCGGCTCGACGACGCCCGCGATGACGCCGGCCACCTCGGCGCGCTGCCGGCCGAGGGCGAACCGGTCGGCGATGGTCGACGGGTCGCGGCGGATCCACTCGCGCATGAGGTAGAGCCGCCACAGGGCCCCGGGCAGGGTGCGGGGTGGGCTCTGGGACCACAGCTCGGCGATGGTGTCCAGCCCCTCGGTGTCGACGAGGGCGACGAGACGGGCGAGCAGCTCGGGGTCCTCCGCGCCGGCACGGCCGCGCTGGACGAGGACGGCGGCCGTCGTGTGGGCGGCCTGCGAGCGGAGCGCAGGGTCGACGTCGCCGACGATGCGCTCGGCGGTCTGGTCGTCGAGCATCGCCGGGCGGCGCGGCTTGCGCTGCTCCATGGAACCTCCTCAGCTGCCCGGACGTGGCGCCGGACCTAGTCGATGCTACGAGATCACCGGCGCCCGGTGCAGTCCAGATCCTCCGCGCCCACGAACAGGCGCTCCGGGGTCCAGGGGTCTTCCGCCGTCGACCGCCGCATGGTGTGCTGGGTGGCTCAAGCCAACGAGGTCGGGAGCAGACATGGACACGACAACGGCAGCGAGCGCGAACCGCCCGGTCGAGGCCGCGGACGACGCGCTGCGCGTGCGCCGGGTCTTCGGGGACGCCTACGAGTCCGGCGGCACGCTCGTCATCCCGGTCGCGAAGATCATGGGCGGCAGCGGCATGGGCTACGGCACGGGGACGATGGGTCGCCCGGGTGAGCGCGAGGGACGGCACGGCGCCGACGGCGAGGGCACCGGCGGGGGCGGTGGCTTCGGGATCCGGGCGAAGCCGGTCGGTGTCTACGTCGTGCGCGACGGCCAGGTGAGCTGGCAGCCGGCGCTCGACGTCAGCAAGGTCATCCTCGGCGGGCAGATCTTCGCCACCGTCGCGGTGCTGGCGCTGGCGCGGGCACTGCGCAAGCGCCGGCGCTGAGCCTCAGTCGAGCCTGCCCGCCCGGGCCCGGACGGCGGCCTGCTCGAGCTCGTCGGCGGTCGCCGCGAGCGCACCGGCACGGCCGGTCACCGCGTGGGCCGCGACGTCGTCGTGGGTGCGCCAGCGGGGGTCGGCAGACGTCCCCTGGGAGAGCACCCGGAGGAACGCAGCGCTCTGCTCGAGGATGTCGGCGACGTCGGTCTCGCTCGTCCCGGTGAAGAGCTGCGCGAGCCGTTCGTCGAGCTCGGCCGGCTGCGGGGCGACGAGCGCCTCCCGGTCGGCCGGTCCGTCCGTCTCGGCACCCGGCTCCTGCACGGCGGCGGGTGCGCTCGCGGCACTTCCCTCTCGGAAGCGCATGGTGATCGTCTCGGGGTCGCGCTCGAGCCAGGCGCGCAGCAGGTAGAGCCGCCAGAGCGCACCGGGCAGGGTGACCGCCGGGCTGCGGGACCACAGCCGGGCGATCTCGTCGAGGCCCTCCGCGTCGATGATCCGGCCGATGCGCTGTGCCTGCGGCTCGTCCTCGGCGTGGTGGCTCGGGCCGTAGACGACGGCGTTCGCCGTGGAGTGGGCGGCCTCGGACGCGAGGGCAGGGTCGGAGTCGCCCCAGAGCTGGTCGGCGTCCTCCGGGTCGAGCATCGCGGGACGACGCGGGCGGTCACGGCCTTCCATGGGTCCCCCTTCCCGTGCCGACGTCGCCGCTACCTGTCCGGCGTGGCCGGCTTGTCGTGCTGCCGGCGGCCGTTCGCCGTTCATGGCCGCCGCCTGCGCCGATTCTGACGCAGTTCGACGTCGTCCGCGCGAGTTCGGCGTCCGCCGGGGCCGACGCATGGCGACCCCGGAGCCGCCGCGCTCGTCGGCGCGCTCCGGGGTCGGAGGTGTGGTGCTCGGGGTCAGCTTGCCTTGCGGAGCGCGAAGCCGATGCCGTCGGGGCCGCTCTCGGCGTCGAGCATGTGCTCGGCGAGGAGCGTCGAGGCCGCCTCCTCGACGAAGACGCGAGCACCGTCCTCGTCGATGACCTCGTCCCCGGTCTCCGGCTGCGGCGAGAGGCTCATCTCGACCTCGTCGGCGTCCGGGGTGAGCGACAGGCGCACGCCCCCGGTGTCGGGGAGTCCGGACTGGGAGGTGATGCCGGTGATTGCTGCCTTGGCGTTGTCGGTCAGCCTGAGCATGCTCGTTCCTCTGGGTCGGGGTGGCGCGTGGAGCACCGCCGTGCACGTTCTACGGTGAGCAACGATCGCCCCGCCCGCAACCCGGCACACCGACTACTGACGATCCGCCACGGGCAAGTAGGCTGGCCCGGCGAGGCGCACGCTCCCCGGTCGGCGTGTTCCATGCGTCGCGGGCCTCTAGCTCAATGGGTAGAGCAACGGACTTTTAATCCGTGGGTTGTGGGTTCGAGCCCCACGGGGCCCACCGGTGCGAACCCGCCGGCCAGGGACGCCGCGGGCTGTTCCGACCCGACGCTGCGACCCGCTCGGACACGCGCGGCTCGCGGGGTTCAGCGGAGGGCGAAGTCGAGCCGCGTCTCCGTGGACGGCCACCCCACCTCCTGGAAGGCGCGGACCATCGGAAGGTTGGTGGCGTCCGTCGTCGCAACCAGCGTCCGGCTGCCCTCGGCGAGCAGCTGCCGCGTGGCCTCCGCGACCAGGGCGCGACCGTACCCCCTGCCGCGCGCCTCCCGAACCACCCCCACCTGCGTGAGGTACCCGGTCCCCGACCCCATCGACCGCCACGAGACGAGCCCGACGTCGTTGCCCTCGTGATCCGTCGCGATGCGGATGCACTCGACCGGGTCCGCGTCGATGAGGTCGTCGAGCAGGCGAGCGGCGGCGCCTTCGCCGTGCCGCTCCACCGCCGACCGGTCACGGACGTCGAGCGACCCGGACAGCATCCCGGCCACGACGCCGAGGAGTCGCGGCCGGTCCGCGCCGCTCGCCCGGGTGAGCCGGAG
>DAHVRG010000231.1 GCA_027322565.1 Georgenia sp. | reverse complement strand
CCTCCTGGCCGTGACCTGACAGCGACGGGGGCGGGAGCGGGACGGACGGTCCCGCTCCCGCCCCCCGTCGCCTGACGGAGGTGGTGCGCGCATGGACTTCTTCCTCGGTTCCAAGATCGGCCAGATGGTGCTGGCCGTCCTCGCCCTGCTCGTCGTCGTCGGGGTGATCCTCGGAGCGGCGCGGCTCGCGGACCGGTTCACCGGCCGGAGCCGCACATTCTGGATGATCCTCGCCTTCGGTGGCCCCGCGTTCTTCCTGCTCGGCCTCGGGCTCGTCTACCCGGCGATCCGGACGACGGTCATGTCGTTCATGGACCGGCGCTCGGAGCAGTGGGTGGGCCTGGACAACTACGCGTGGGTGCTCACCAACCCCGACTCGCTCCAGGGCTTCCTCAACACCTTCCTCTGGGTGCTGCTCGTCCCCCTGGTGTCCACGTCGGTCGGGCTGGTGTACGCGATCCTCGTCGACAGCTCCCGCTTCGAGAAGCTCGCCAAGTCGCTGCTCTTCATGCCGATGGCGATCTCCTTCGTCGGTGCGGGCATCATCTGGAAGTTCGTCTACGAGTACCGCGGCGCCGCCCAGGAGCAGATCGGCCTGCTCAACGCGGTCATCGTCGGGCTCGGCCTCGAGCCGGTCCGCTTCCTGCAGGACTCGCCGTGGAACACCTTCTTCCTCATCGTCGTCATGATCTGGATCCAGGCCGGGTTCGCGATGGTGCTCCTCTCGGCCGCGATCAAGGCGATCCCGAGTGACATCGTCGAGGCAGCCCGGCTCGACGGCGTGAGCGGCTGGCAGATGTTCCGCCGGATCACGGTGCCGAGCGTGCGACCGACCCTCGTCGTCGTCCTCACGACGATCACCATCGCGACGCTGAAGATCTTCGACATCCCGCGGACGATGACCGGTGCGCGCTTCGACACCCAGGTGCTGGCCAACCTCATGTACGACCAGTCCTTCACCTTCGGCAACAACGGCGTGGGCTCGGCGCTTGCGGTGGCGATCTTCGTCCTCGTCATCCCGATCGTCGTGTTCAACGTGCGCCAGATGATCCGCAACCGGGAGGTGCGTGGAGCATGAGCGTCACACCGGCAAACCCCGCGGTCGCCGAACCGCGCACGGAGCGCAGCCTGCCCGATCCCATGCGGTCCGTCCGGCTGCCGACGGCGAGCCGGGCCAAGACGATGCTCGGCTCGCGCATCGGGTCGGCTGCCGCGGTCGTCATCGCGGTGCTGTGGACGATGCCGACGATCGGGCTGTTCGTCAGCTCGATCCGGCCGGAGGGGGAGATCCGCACCAGCGGGTGGTGGACGTTCATCACCAACCCGTCCTTCACGCTGGAGAACTACCAGGAGGTGCTCTTCGGACGCGCCTCCTCCGGGGCACTCGCGGGCTTCTTCCTCAACTCCGTCGTCATCACGGTCCCGGCGACCCTCATCCCGCTGACCTTCGCGACCATGGCGGCGTACGCGTTCTCGGTGCTGCGGTGGCGGGGGAGGGACACCCTGTTCGTCGTCGTCTTCGCGCTCCAGATCGTGCCGCTCCAGATGTCGCTCATCCCGCTGCTGCGCGTCTTCTCCGGCACGGCGGCCGCCGACGCGCTGCCCTACCTCGCGGTGTGGGTGGCGCACTCCGCCTTCGCGCTGCCACTGGCGACCTTCCTGCTCCACAACTTCATGTCCGAGATCCCCCGCGAGCTCATCGAGGCCGCCCGGGTCGACGGCGCAGGGCACGTCACGGTGTTCCTCCGGGTCATGCTCCCGCTCCTTGTCCCGGCGATCGCGGCCTTCGCGATCTTCCAGTTCCTCTGGGTGTGGAACGACCTGCTCGTCGGGCTGACGTTCACCGGCGGCAACAACGCCGTGCAGCCGCTCACCGCCCGGCTCTCGGAGATGGCCGGGTCCCGGGGCCAGGACTGGCACCTGCTCACCGCCGGGGCGTTCGTCTCGATCGTCGTCCCGCTCATCGTCTTCGTCACGCTGCAGCGGTACTTCGTCCGGGGGCTGCTGGCGGGGTCGGTCAAGGGCTGAGGCGTCGGCCCGGCTAGGCTGTCGGGGCACCTCGACCGAAGGAGCACCCTCCATGGCATGGCTCGGCACGGCGTCCCACGGCCGCTGGCTCGACGCGGAGGCTCGCGCACTGCTCGACTTCGCGCGCGCCGCGGCCGTCCCGGCAGGGTTCGGGTACCTCGACGACGACGGCGACGTCGACCCCGAGCGACCGGTCGAGCTGTGGCTCACCTGCCGGATGACGCACTGCTTCGCCCTCGGCACCCTCCTCGGCATCCCGGGTGCCGGACCGCTCGCGGACCACGGCGTGACGGCCCTGACCACCCGGCTCAGGGACCCCGAGCACGGCGGCTGGTTCTCCGCCGTCGGGCCGGACGGGCCGGTGAACGAGGCCAAGGAGGCCTATGCGCACGCCTTCGTCGTGCTCGCCGCGGCCTCCGTGACGGCGGCCGCCCGGCCCGGGGGCCGCGAGCTGCTCGACGAGGCCCTGGCGGTGAGCACCGAGCGCTTCTGGCGGGAGGACGAGGGTGCGGTGCTCGAGTCCTGGGACCGCGGCTTCACCACCTCCGAGGAGTACCGGGGCGTCAACGCCAACATGCACACCGTCGAGGCCTACCTCGCCGCCGCGGACGTCACCGGTGACGACGTGTGGCTCGACCGGGCGCTGCGCATCGCCCGGCGGGTGCTCGACGGCTACGCCCGCGAGCACGAGTGGCGCATCCCCGAGCACTTCTCCGCCGGCTGGGAGCCGCTGCTCGACTACCACGACGACGACCGCGCCCATCAGTTCCGCCCGTTCGGGGCGACCGTCGGGCACTGGCTCGAGTGGGCGCGGCTGGCGCTGCACCTGCGCGAGGGGCTCACCGTCCGACAGCGGCCGACCGAGGGCTGGCTGCTCGAGGCCGCCCGCGCGCTGTTCGACCGGGCCGTGGCCGACGGGTGGGCGGTCGACGGGGCGGACGGCTTCGTCTACACGGTGGACTTCGCGGGCGAGCCGGTGGTCCACGAGCGGATGCACTGGGTGGTGTGCGAGGCGGTCGGCGCGGCCGCTGCGCTCGAGCTGGTCACCGGGGAGCAGCAGTACGCCGAGTGGTACCAGCGGGTGTGGGACTACGCCGCGACCCATCTCGTCGAGCGCCCGGGCGCCTGGCGGCATGAGCTCGACGCCGAGAACCGGCCGAGCGCGCGTACCTGGCCGGGCAAGCCGGATGTCTACCACGCGCTCCAGGCCACGCTCATCCCCCGGCTCCCGCTCGCGCCGGCCCTGGCGCCCGCGCTGGCCCGCAGCCTGCTGGACGTCCGCCGCCCCCTGCCCTGACGCGGGAGCGGCCGACGACGCGGTCAGCGGGCGTCGGCCACGAGGAGCACCTTGCCGAACACCGTGCCCGAGTCGAGCAGCTCGTGCGCGCGCTCGGCCTCGGCGAAGGGGACCCGCTCGTGGACGACGGCGCGGAACCGGCCGTCCGTGAGCATCGGCCACACGTGCTCGTGCACCGCCGCGACGATGGCGGCCTTCTCCTCCACCGGCCGGGGCCGCAGCAACGTGCCGTGGATGCTCCCCTGCCGCGCCATGAGCGCGATGAGGTCGAGCTCGCCGCGGCGCCCGCGCTGGGTGCCGATGACGACCAGCCGCCCGCCACGGGCGAGCATCCGGACGTTGTCGCCCAGACCGCCCGCGCCGAGGACGTCGAGGACGACGTCGGCCCCCTGGCCGTCCGTGGCGTCCGCGACGGCGGCGGGGACGTCACCCCGGTAGTCGATGCCCACGTCGGCGCCCAGCGCCTCGCAGCGCGCCGCCCGCTCCGCGCCCCCGGCGGTGGCGAGGACGCGGGCACCGAGGGCACGTCCGAGCTGGACGGCAGCCGACCCCACCCCACCGGACCCGCCGTGGACGAGGAGGGTCTCCCCCTTTGCCAGCCGTCCGACGTCGACGAGGTTGGACCACGCGGTGCACATCGCCTCCGGGAGTGCCGCGGCGTCGACGAGGTCGAGGCCCGCCGGCGCCGGGAGCAGCTGGCCGGCGGGCACCGCCACCCGCTCGGCGTAGCCACCGCCGGCGAGAAGAGCGCAGACGCGGTCCCCGACCCGCCACGCCGTGACTCCGTCGCCCACCTCGCGGACGGTGCCCGACACCTCCAGCCCGAGGATGTCGCTCGCACCGGGCGGCGGGGCGTAGTGGCCGGCCCGCTGGAGCAGGTCCGCGCGGTTGACGCCCGCGGCGACGACCTCGACGACCACCTCCCCGGCGGCCGCTGCCGGCTCGGGGACCTCAGTGGTCTCGAGGCGGGACTCCGGGGTCACGGTGATGGCGCGCATGCCCCATCCTTACCATTCGGTGCGCGCGGCGCTGCGTAGACTGGTGTCGCCGTTGCGCCGCGAGGCCGCGGCAGGGAGGGCTGACAGAGCGGCCGAATGTGACGGTCTTGAAAACCGTTGTGGGGCAACCCACCGAGGGTTCGAATCCCTCGCCCTCCGCCGACGAGCGCCCGGGCCGTCCCGGGTCCCGGTCACCGGCCGGTCGACCGGCTGCGCCGGGACAGCGCACGCGGACGCCGGCGTCCGTTGAGCCAGCTCCCCAGCCAGGTGCTCCGGACGAGCAGGTCGTAGCTGAGCAGGAGGACGGCCGCGGTCACCGCCCACGTCACGGCGAGCTTGAGCGGGATCGGCCACGCCAGGTCCGCCAGCGCGATGCCGACGGCGACGAGCACCGGCAGGTGGAGCAGGTAGCTCCAGTACGACGCGTCCGCGAGGTAACGCACGGTCCGGCTCTCGCGGTCCAGGAAGCGCATGCACAGTCCGGTGAGCGCGAACGCCCAGGTCCACCCGGCGAGCGCGAGGACCGTGCCATGCAGGAGGAGCGGGGTCTGCCCGGCGGGGAGGAGGAACCCGGCGGGGGCGAGCAGCAGTCCGGCGACGAGGTGGCCGCGCCAGTGGCGGGTGAGGCGGGCGAGGCTCCCCGCGGACGCCTGGAGGCACCAGCCCACGACGAACGCCCCCGAGTAGGCCGTGAGCGCGGTGAGCGAGGGGACCACGGTGGTGGGCTCCTCGACCCCCGCCTCGACGCGGCCCTGGAGCAGCAGGCACGCGAGGTAGGGCAGCGCGGCGAGGACGGCCCCGGCGCGGCCGGAGAGGACGGTCCCGAGACGACGGCTGATCCGCCCGCACCGGTCCGCGCCGAGCAGGCGGACCGCTCCGGCACGGAGGACGACGACGAGGAGCGCGCACTCGAGCAGCACCCACAGGAACCACAGGTGCGCGGGGGTGAACACGTGGAGCAGGTCGACGTCGGCCGGCGGTCCAGGCGCGGCGGGTGGCTCGAGGCCCCGCAGCATGAGGTTCACCTGGGCGAGCACGGGCAGGGGCAGGGCGGCGAGCGGCCACAGCGCGACCGCGGGAAGGCCGACCCGCAGCAGGCGGTCGCTCAGGTAGGCCCGGGCGCCGCGCCGGTGCAGGACCAGGCGGCCGAAGTAGCCCGCCAGGGCCATGAACAGCACCATGCGGAAGAGGTGGATCCAGTACATGCCGGCGACGGCCAGCCCGGTGGACCGGGTGTCGGAGACCAGCCAGGGCAGGCCGGGCACGAAGGGCATGAGCGAGTGGAGCACGATGCCCAGTCCGAGGGCGCCCGCGCGCAGGGTGTCGAGCCCGTGGAGACGGGTGGCGGTGCCGGTGACAGGTGTCGTTGCCATCCCGGGACGCTATGGACGCCCGTCGACCGCCCACATCCGTACTTCGGCTCACCGGGGTCCACCGATGGTGGGACGTGCACGCGGCGGCCGGTCAGAGCACCTCGCCGGTCACGGCGTCGACGCGCACGTCCGTGCTCGCCCCGTCGGTGGTCCGCAGCTCGACCTCCCACACCACGGCACCGCCGTCGTCGGTGAGGTCGACCTCGACGACGGTGCCCCCGGTCTCCCGGGCGGCGGTGAGCGCGGCCTCGCCGGCCGCGACCGACGCCGCCTCGAGGCGCCGGCTGTCCTCGGCGTCGAGCGCGTCGCTGCCCTCCTCACGCACGATGGCGTTCCCGTCCGGGGAGAGGAGGACCTCGACCTCGTCCTCCTCGACGGCGACGGACACCTCCCACACCGCCTCGCCGGCATCGTCGGTCCGCTCGAGGGCGAAGGCCCGGCCGCCGAGCTCGTCGGCGGCTGTGCTCAGGGCCCGCACCGCCCCGTCCTCCGCCGGTATCGGGTCGGGGGAGGCGGCGTCACCCGCGGTGAACTCGGGGTTGTCCGGCTCGCGGTCGGTGACGACCTCGTCGCCCGTCGTCGCCTCCGGGGCCGGCGGGTCGTCCTCACTCGTGCACCCGGCCACGAAGGCCGCAACCAGAACGGCCACCGCGCACGCACGCCCCCCGGGCCTCATCCCTCATGCCTACCAGCGGGGCTCGGTGGTCGCACGCGGGGTCAGCGGCGCCGGCCGCCGCCGAGCCACGACCGCAGGGCGAGGAAGATGACCAGCGCGACGACGAGCACGACGACGAGCCGCACGAGCAGCCACACCGCGCTCCACAGCAGCCCGACCAGCCACCAGGCCAACACCACCGCGGCGACGACGAGCAGGACCGTGAGCAGGTCGTTCCTCCGCATGTGGGCAGTCTCGCACGCGACCCGGGAAAAGACGCTGCACGGTCACCGGAGCGACGCCTACCGTCGACCGTCCTGCAGTCGAGAAGGAGGCATCATGCACCTTCACTACGCACAGCACCGTCGGGCCCGGCGTATCGCGGGGGCAGCGGTCGCGGCGCTCGGGACGGCCCTCGCCGTCCCGGGCCCGGCCGCCGGTGCAGGTGACGGAAACGCCCTCGACGAGGCGCAGCACGACGACCCGGGGACCTACGCCCTCGACGTCGTCGACCGGTCCGCTGCTCTCGAGGCGATCGAGGACCGACCCGACGTCGACCCGGTGACGTTCGGCGAGCTCGTCGAGAGCCGCTCCGGGGACACCGCGGCCTGCGGGGACAGCTGCCGCCAGTGGCCGCAGCACCTCGACGAGGACGACCGCTGGTACCCCCAGGGGCTCGCCGGCAGCGAGGAGTCCCGGTGGGCGGACGCACCGGCGACCGAGGTGCTCGTCTCGGCGTGGTACCGGCGCACGGCGCCGGACGACCACGCCGCCGTGGACTCGGCGCTCAAGTTCCGCTCCACCGACGACTGGCGTTACCGCAACGTCCCGCTCCGGCTGCCCGTCGAGACCGAGGACGGCTGGTCCACCGAGCCGCTGCGCAGCCACAACGGCGGCGTCGCGTGGGCCGGACCCTACCTCTACGTCGCGGCGACCGACCGGTTCCACCGGTTCGACCTGCGGACCGTCATGGCCGACGACGAAGGCTTCTTCCTCGTCCCCGACCGCACATACGTCGGAGTCGAACAGGAGCCCTACGGCATACCGCGTCTCTCCTCGGTCTCCACCGACTGGACCGGTGAGCCGGCCATCGTCTCGGCCGAGTACACCGCCGAGGACGTCGCCGCCGAGGTCGTCCGATGGCCCCTCACCGAGTCGGGTGAGCTGCTGGTCGAGGACGGGACGGTGGGCTCGCAGGCGAACTACTGGATCGACCAGGACTCCTCGATCGACAAGGTGCAGGGCGTCGCCGCGGCCGACGGCCTGTACCTGTTCACGGGTTCGGCCGGCACGCTCGACCTCGCCCGGGTCGGGACCCAGGAGGACCGCGCCACCCTGAGCTGGGGGCGCACGGGAGAGGACACCCATATCCCGGAGGACCTCTACCTCAGCGGTGCGCGGCTGTACGGCCACACCGAGGAGCGCGGCCACCGACGGCTGTTCTGGGCGGCACGGGAGGACGTGCTGCCCTCGTCGTAGCCTCGTCCCGGGCGGCGACGCGGGCCCGGTCCGTCGTCGCCGCCCGGGCCCGGCGTGGCGCTGCCCACAGTGGCTTTGGCTGCGCAGGCCGAACCCGGTAATCTGTTCGGCACATGACCTTGGAGACGTCGCATAGTCTGGTCGAGTGCGCGGCCCTGCTAAGGCCGTGACGGGGCAACCCGTCCGTGGGTTCAAATCCCACCGTCTCCGCTCTTCGACGTCGTAGGACGTCGCGACAGCCCGGGCCCTGCGAGGGTCCGGGCTGTCGCATTCCACGGACGGCCGGGCCGTCGGGGTCCCAGTGGTCGGGGCACGCTCAGGGGCCTGGACCCCCGTTCGAGGGTCTGTCGACGAGCTGTTGACCTCCTCATGGGGTTGCGATATCTTGCTGGCAACCCCGATGTTCGCGCTAACACTGTGCCGCGCATCGGCGACCGGCCGGCGAAGGAGCTCGTCATGATCCGTAGGGACGTCCCGACCAGCGCCCAGGGACGCGGTGTGCGGTCTCGAGTGGCACGTTCGTCAGTCGCGCTCACCGCGGCGCTCGGCGTCGCGGCCGTACTCACCACGCCTGGCGCCTCGGCGCAGGAGGGCCAGCCGGAGTGGGACCCCGTGCCGTCGTACACCTCGACGGACCTGGGTGACGGCACGTACACGGTGCCCCTGCTCAACGCGGACGTCCCCGACATCAGCGTCGCCCGGGTGCCGGCCGCCGAGAGCGGGGAGGGACGCGACGTCTACTACATGGTCAGCACGACGATGCACCTGAGCCCCGGCGCGCCGATCATGAAGTCCTACGACCTCGTCAACTGGGAGATCGTCACCTACGTCTTCGACCGGGGGAGCATCAACGACTCCTTCTCGCTGCGCAACGGCGAGAACTCCTACGGCCAGGGCCAGTGGGCCTCCTCCCTGCGCTACCACGAGGGCCGCTTCTACGTCTTCTTCAACACCAACAACCTCGGCGGCGCCTACATCTTCACCACCGACGACGTCGAGAACGGTGCCTGGGAGCGCATCGCCTTGGGTCGGGGGCTGCACGACGGTTCACTCTTCTTCGACGAGGCCGACGGAGGCACCCCCTACGTGTTCTACGGCAGCGGCGCAGTCCATGCCGTCCAGCTGAGCGAGGACCTCACCGAGATCGTCGCGGAGTACCCGAACATCGTGCGCCCGGCGGACTACCCGGGGCAGCCGTTCCTCGGCGGGCTGTTCGAGGGGACGCAGGTCTTCCGCATCGACGGCTACTACTACCTCGTCCTCATCACGTGGCCGCCCGGCCAGGGACGCCAGGTCGTCCTCTTCCGGGCCGAGGAGCTGCTCGGGCGCTACGCGACGGAGGACGGCTCCAACCCCTACGTCGCCCGCAGCGGCCTGAACTCCAACGGGTTCGCGCAGGGCAGCCTGGTGCCGGTGGCCGGCCCGGACGGCGAGGACGTGTGGCACGGGATGTTCTTCCGCGACACCTTCCCGATCGGTCGCATCCCCGCCCTCATCCCCGCGACCTGGTCCGACGGCTGGCCGACCTTCGGCGAGGACGGCGCCGTCCCGGTGGGCGGTGCCTTCCCACGTCCCATCACGCTCAGCGACGCCGAGCTGCTCCTGGAGCAGCAGAAGTCCATCGTCGCCTCCGACGACTTCGACAACGACGCCCCGCACCGCCCGTGGATGGACGAGGAGTGGGAGGTCCCCGCGGCGCCGGACATCGACGAGTCGCTCATCGGCACCGAGCTGTTCGTCAACCCGGGGTTCGAGGAGGGTACGGCCGGCTGGCAGGTCAACGGCTCGGCCCGGCTCTCCGTGAGTGAGGACTCCTACGTCGGTGACCAGGCCCTGCTCGTCACGGACCGCGCGACCACCGGCTCCGGGCCGGTCCAGGACGTCACCGCCGTCGTCCAGCCGGGTGTCACCTACGACCTGTCCGCGATGGTCCGGTACGACAACCCGGACAGCCCGGACACGAAGCGCTTCCTCATCACCTCCCACGACGGCGCGGCCGCGTACACCAACCTCGCCTCGGGTGTCGCGCGGCGGGGGGAGTGGTCCCGGATCGAGGGCAGCTTCACCGTGCCGGCGGACCAGCCCCCGACGACGCTGCGGCTGTTCGTCGAGACCCCGTGGGTGGACAGCGGCACCATCGAGGCCGACCCGGACGCGCACGTCATGGACTTCCTCCTCGACGACATGTCGCTCGTGGGACGTCCGGCGACCACCGAGCTCCCGCACCCCGACGAGATCGCCTTCAACGGGTCCCGGCTGGACGAGGTCTGGCAGTGGAACCACGCCCCGGACAACCGGTACTGGTCCCTGACCGACCGGCCCGGCTGGCTGCGGCTCACCACCGGCAAGGTGGTGACCGGGGAGTACGTCTTCACCAAGCTCGGTGACCGGCCTGAGCTCACCTACTTCGAGGAGGCCCGCAACACCCTGTCCCAGCGCACCTTCGGTCCGCGGGCCTCCGCGGAGACGGCGCTGGACTTCTCCGGCATGCGGGACGGCGACACGGCCGGGCTCGCCGTCTACAACCGCGGCTTCTCCTACGTCGCCGTGCGGCGCGAGGCGGGGCAGACCACGCTCGGTGTCGTCAACCGCGTCCAGCCCTTCCCCGTCGAGGTCGACCAGGAGGCGACCGAGGCGTTCCTGCCCAGCACCATCGTGGACCTCGGCGAAGCCACCGAGGTGCACCTCAAGGCCGACGCCGACTTCACCTCGCCCAGCGGCCAGCTGTGGACGACGTTCTACTACAGCCTCGACGGCGAGACCTGGCACCGGCTCGGCCAGCGGGTGGGGCCGCAGACCCTCGACGGCTGCCTCGCCCACTTCATGGGCCACCGCTTCGGGCTGTTCAACTACGCGACCGAGGAGGCGGGCGGGCACGTCGACTTCGACCACTTCCTGCTCAGCGACACCCTGACCGCGGACGGCCGCCCCCTCGACCCGGCCTCTCTCGACGCCGCCATCGCGCACGCTCACACCCTCGACCCCGCCGACTACCCGGCGGAGGAGTGGGCGGCGATGACCGCGGCGCTGGGGAAGGCGGAGGCGGCTCGCGAGCGCGGCTTCTCCACCCAGAACCAGATCGACGCACCGGAGCGTGCGCTGAGCCTGGAGCTCGCCCGCCTCGGCGTCCTCGCGGAGCGCGAGCCGGCGCTCGACGTCAGCGTGAGCGCCGACACCCGGTGTGTGGTGGGCAGGGCGGTCGTCACCGCGCGGGTGCACAACGGTGAGGACGTCCCCGTCACGGTGGCGGCGGACACCGCGTTCGGCTCCCGCGCGTTCGGCGCGCTGGCACCGGGACGCGGCGCCTCCCACGCCTTCACCACCCGTGAGGCCCAGCTCACCGCCGGGGAGGTGGACCTCACCCTCACACCCGAGGGCGGCGAGCCGGTGACCGTCACCGCGCCCTATGCCGCGACTTCCTGCGGCCTCTAGCCCACGGAGCGACCGACCCGGGCACACGTGCCCGGACGGTGCAGAAGGGAGCAAAGAGGGGGAACGACCGTCGGTAGGGGGCAGTGGGACCACCCGCACCGACGACCGGGGCCCCGCCACCGGCAGGGCCCCTGACCAACGCACGCAGTACGCAGTACCAGGAGGAGGACACTTCGTGGCACGTGAACGACCACGGCGCGACCGACGCAGAGCGGTGTCTGTCGTCGCCATCGGCGCGCTGCTGTCCGCGGGCCTGGCGATGGCGACATCGCCGGTGCACGCGGACGAGCCGCCGACCGAGGAGCTCATCGTCAACGGTGGGTTCGAGGACGGCCTCACCGGCTGGTTCGTCAACAACGGCAACCCCACCGACGGGGGCACACTGAACCTCACCGAGGACGCCTTCAGCGGCTCGTACGCCGTCGAGGTCACCGATCGGCAGACGACCGGCTCCGGTCCGATGCAGGACCTCAGCGGCAAGGTCCAGGCCGGGGCGACGTACACCGTCCGGGCGCGGATCAAGTACGACAACCCCGA
>DAHVRG010000235.1 GCA_027322565.1 Georgenia sp. | reverse complement strand
AGCGCGCGTTCGCGCGGGCGATGGGCGTGCCGCAGTCGACCGTCGCCCGGGTGGAGCGCTCGGCGGAGGGCTGCTCGCTCGACACCGTGCTCACCCTGCTGGCCCTGACCGGGCACACCCTCGGGGTGGTGGACGGGGACGGGGCGCTGGTGACCGAGTGGCACCACATGGACCTCGTGGCGCGGGACCGATCCGGGCGCCGGTTCCCCGCACACCTGGAGGTCCGCGAGGTCACCCCCGGACCGTTGGAGCCCATGTGGTGGACCTTGCACGAGTACTACGGGACCGGGGAGTGCGGCCCGCAGCCGAAGTGGACCGCGGAGCGGAACCCCTACTTCGGCTCGCACCGGCAGGCCTCCGGCTAGTCGTCGCGGGGCAACGCGCCACGGACTCCCTGACGGCGCCGGCGGTACCGAGCACCCGGTGAACGGACCATCGAGCGGTGCGCAAGGACCGCCTGACGAGCCTCTCCGCCGAGGGCAAGGTGTTGTTGTCCGGAGGGGTCAGACTGATCCACCACGCGGATCAGCCGAATCTCTGCACCACCCGGCGGATCAGCCAAGCCCCTGCACCCGCACGTGGGTCACTTCCGCCGGGGTGCACCGGCGCGCGGGTCAGCCGTGCCGCTGAGCAGTTCGGCGGGTCAACCTCGCCGTCGAGTCACCCGATGGGTCACCCCTTCCTTTGCGCCAGTGGGCGGATCAGCCTTGTCTCTGATCCACGGGACGGATGAGTCTGACCCCTCCGGACAGACATCCCTCCCGCCCCTGCTCGGGCCGCCCCGCGGCGGGAGAGCTCGCCCGACGAGAGCGCAGACGTCGGTCCCGTCGTGCGCACCCGGGTTCCACGCGACAGGCTGGTGGGCATGCGCTGGACGACGCTCCTGGGGACCGCTGCCTCCACCACCGCCGCCGCCGTAACGGGCGCTCTTGCGACGCAGCCGGACAGTGTCTGGTACCGCACCCTGCGCAAGCCGAGCTGGCAGCCCCCGAGCCAGGTGTTCCCGGCGGTGTGGACGCCGCTCTACGTGGACATCGCCGTCACCTCGGCGACCGCGCTCGACGCGCTGGAAGCCCAGCCGCAGGAACGCAGGGCCTACCGGCGGGCACTCACGCTCAACCTCGCCCTCAACGGGGCCTGGAGCTGGCTGTTCTGGCGGAGCAGGCGGCCGTCGGTCGCCGCGGCCGAGTGCGCGGCCCTCGCCATGAGCTCCGCAGACCTCGTCCGGCGCACGGCACGCGCCCATCGGGCCGCCGGCGCCGCTCTCGCGCCCTACGCGCTGTGGTGCGGTTTCGCCACGGCGCTCTCGACGGCGATAGCGGTGAAGAACCCGGGACGGTAGCCGCCCCTACCGGGTCACCGTGTACCGCGCCGTCATCGTGTGCCGCTCCCCCGGCGCCAGGACGACGGCGTCGTCGAGCACGTTGGCGGTCTCGACGCACACCATCATGGGCCACTCGTCATCGCCGAAGTCGGCCATGGCCGCGGCCTTCTCCACCCACGGGTTCCACACGACGGTGTTCGCCGAGCCCTCCTTCGTCACGCCGACGGAACGACCGGCCGCGTCGTCACGGACGACGACGCTCCCCACGGAGCCGTACACGCGGTCCGTCTCACCGCCGAAGGTGACGTCCCCGCGCTGGGTCATTCGCTCCGGCGTGGCGCCCGCCGTCTTGTCGAGGTACGGCGCACCGTTCAGGCCGACGACCGCCGTGGCACGGACGTCGGAGACCGCGAGGTACGTGTGCAGCGCCTCCTCGAAGGAGACCCCGGCGTCCCCGGTGTTCTCCACGGTGAGCGCGACGGCGAGCTCACGTCCGAACGTCACCCGGTACGTCGCGGTGAACGGGTGCGGCCAGGCCGCCGCCGCGGGGAGACCGGCCACGTCGGCGTCGGTGAGGCGGAGGGTCAGGGTCACCGCGCCGGCGTCGTCCGTGGCGTCGATCAGCCGCCAGCCGACCAGACGGGCGAACCCGTGGGCCGGCGGTGCCAAGCCGGGCTCGCGCCCGGCGCCGAACCACGGGAAGCAGATCGGGATCCCGCCACGGATCGCCTCCCCGACGGCGAACCGGGCGGCACCGCTCACCCAGATCACCGGGTCGCTGCCGGCGGGTGTCCATGCGGTGACCTGGGCGCCCTGGAGGTAGACCTCGCCGGTGGCGACGGCGGTGGCCACCCGGACGACGGGCAGCCCGCCCTCCCCCTCGGCGAGCGTGACGGAGTCGGGAAGGTCGGTCGCGGCGTTGCTCATGGCCGGACCGTACAGCGCGCAGCGCTCAGCAGCCGGTGTCGTCCGTGCAGAAACCGACGAGCTTGTGGCTGCCGTCGCACAGCGGCTTGATCGTCGATGCCCCACACCGGCACAGGGCCTGGGTGCGGCGGTTGCGCGGCAGCGGGCGGCCGTCGGCGTCGAGGATGGTGACGTCGCCGCGCACGATGAGCGGCCCGTTGGGGTAGGCCGTGATCGTCGGCTCCTCACGCCGGTCCATGTCGGACTCCCTCACGGGGCGGCGTCGATGAGCGGGCGGATGAGCGAGGACTCCCCCGCCTGCCACGACCGGAGGATGTGCTCACCCATCGCGCCGTCGACGGTCAGGCAGGCCACCGCACCGAACATGATGTCGGCGGTGAGCTCGGGCCGGTCCTCGGCGAGCGAGCCGGCGAGGTCCCGGGCCGCGATCTGCTCGTGGACCGCGTCGGCCTCCACGTGCTCGTCGAAGTAGTGGGTGATGTGCTCTGGGATGCCGTGCCGGCGCATCCCGTCGGAGTAGAGCCGGCACGGGATCGAGGCGGTCATCTCGTAGGCGGCCAGGTGCCCGACGATGGCGCCGAGGAAGCGACGGCTCAGGCCGAACAGCGACATGAGGTTGAACGACGCGAGCGTGATCGCCGGGACATGGTCGAGGTAGGCGCCGTACCGGTCGCTCAGCCCCATTCCGCGCAGGGTGGCCGCGTAGATGTGCTGGTGGACGCGGTCGGTGCGGCCGCCGCCGTACTCGTCGGACTGGATCTCCACGAGGGCGGCCTTGGCGCGGCCGGTGAGCCGCGGGATCGCCCACGTGTGCGGGTCCGCCTCGCGCAGGGTGTAGATGCTGCGCTGGACGAGCAGCTCGACGATCTGCTCGTAGGTCGCCTTCTTCGCGACGTACTTGGCCAGCGACGGGCCGCTGGGCTGGGAGGTGAGCTCGAAGAGCGCGGCGGCCACCGCCGCGGCGGTCGGCTCCGGCGTGTCCGGGCGATCGACCTGCTCCCGTAGCGCCGCCTCGAACGCCCGCTCCAGGCGGTCCCGGACGGAGATGAGCTCCGCGGACCACTCGAGCCCCGCGTCGAGCTGCTCGAACGTGCCGTAGTGCTGGGCGTACAGCAGGAGGAGGCTGAGCTGGACGTCGTCATCCCGGACGACGTCGGTCGTCGCCGCGAGCGCCCGGTCGGCCAGGCCCTCGAGGACGTCCGTGTCCGCCGCGCCGACGAGGACGTCGAGCAGGGCGGCGCT
>DAHVRG010000225.1 GCA_027322565.1 Georgenia sp. | reverse complement strand
TGCCTGCCTGTACTTCACCTTCGCGTTCGTCGCCAGCAGCAGCGAGATGGAGGAGCAGCTGCGGCAGTACTGGGTGGTGAAGAAGGCGATCCAGCAGTCCTTCGTCGACCACGGCGGGACGATCTCCCACCACCACGGCGTGGGCACCGACCACGCGCTGTGGCTGGAGGAGGACATCTCCCCCGCCGGGGTCGACCTCCAGGTCGCCCTCCTCCAGGGGGTGGACCCGGGCGCCAACCTCAACCCCGGGACGCTGCTGCCGGCACACCGGGAGTGGTGAGCCGCCCCACGAGGGCGAACCCGGCGACGGCGAGGACCGCGGGGGCGAGGGCGATCAGGGGCAGGACCCCGGTCGACCAGACGTCGACCACGCCGCTGCCCGCGGCCGAGCCCACGGCGATACCGAGGTTCATCGCCACCGGCATGAGCGTGCCCGCGGTCACCCGGTGCTCGGCACCCGCCATCCGCATGGCGCCCGCCTGGATCGCCGGCCCCACGGCCCCGGTCGCCATCCCCCAGGCGACGACGACGGCGAGGTCGAGCCCGCCGGAACCACCCACGGCCGTCACGCCGACGAGGCTGAGGACCATACCCGCCGCGACCGTGACCGGGACGCCCACCGGGTAGCGGTCGCTCGCCGCACCGACGAGCGCGACTCCCCCCGCGGAGACGGTCCCGAAGACCAGGAGCAGCGCCGGCGTGGGCACCGGGCTGGGCCGCAGCAGCTCGGCGACGAAGGTGAAGACCATGAAGTGGGCGACGAGGAGGAGCCCGCCCAGCCCCGTCGTGGCGAGCACCGGCCACAGCGGGCGCCGGCCCTGCGCCGTCGTCCCGCCGGCTGCGCTCCCGACCTCCGGGAAGCGCGGGAGGACGACGACGACGGCGAGTGCCGCGAGCAGCCCGAGCACGGCCAGCGCGACGAAGGCCACCCGCCACCCGACGGTGTCGGCCAGCGCGTTGCCGGCCGGGATGCCCCCGACGGTGCCGAGCGTGCCGCCCCCGAGGACCACCGCGGCGGCCCGGGCGATTTGCCGCTCGGGGACGATGGAGGCTGCGTGCGCGTTGACCGTCGACCACAGCAGACCGGTGGCCGCGGCCGCCACGAGCCGGGAGGTGAGCGCCGGCCCGTAGGAGCCCGCGGCGGCGGTGAGGAGCGTGGCCAGGACGACCACGAGGAGGGCCGCGCCGATGACGCGCGACCGGTCGAACCGGGCGGTCAGCCGGGCCAGCGGGAAGCTCGCCACGACGACGGTCGCTGCCCAGCCGGACACGAGCAGACCCCCCTGGGCGAGCGACACCCCGAGGTCCGCGGTCATCGCCGGGAGCACCGCCGTCGGCATCATCTCCCCGCTGACGACGACGAAGACGGTCACCGCCATGGTGAGCAGCGCGGGCCACGGGAGCCGCCGGTCGTGGCCGGCCGGAGCGGGTCGAGGGGTGCCCGGGACGGTGGCCGTGACATGCCTTGTGCTGTCCATGGCCCGACCGTAGAGTTTGACATTGATGTCAATGTCAAGGCCGAAGGGAGCCGACGATGAAGATCGGTGAGCTGGCCCGGCGGACAGGGGTCGCACCGCGCCTCCTGCGCTACTACGAGCAGCAGGGGCTCCTCACCGCCTCCCGCGCGGCCAACGGCTACCGCGAGTACACCGAGGACGACGTCGCCCGGGTCGAGCGGGTTGCCGGGATGGTCCGCTCCGGCGTCCCCACCCGTCTCGTGCGCGCCATCCTCGAGCTCGAGGGCGTCCGGTCGGCCGAGCTGGCGCAGACGTGCAGCCGCGGCGTCGCCGAGCAGCTCGCCGAGGAGCTGGCCGACCTGGAGAGCCGCATCGCCTGCCTGACGAGGAGCCGTGACACGATCCGCGGGTTCCTCGCCCAGACCGAGCACCGCCTGGTCCTCGACGGGACAGCCTGACCACCGGCTATTTTCCTGGCCCGCGTCCGCGCGGCACCGTACGGTCCGAGACGTGGACCTCCCGGACCCCTACCGCGACCCCGACCTGGTGACGCTGTACGACACCGACAACCCGGCCGGGCGCGACCACCGGTACTACCGCGAGCTCGCCGACGCACTCGGCGCCCGGACCGTCGTCGACCTCGGGTGCGGCACCGGGCTGCTCACCCGGGCGCTCGCCACCGGCACCCCGAGGGTGACCGGCGTCGACCCGAGCCCGACGATGCTCGACTTCGCCCGGCGGCAGCCGGGCAGCGAGCGGGTCCGCTGGGTGCTCGGCGACGCCGCGACGATCCCGCCGACCGGTGACATCGACCTCGTCGTGTGTACCGGCAACGCCGTCCAGCACATCCCCACCGACGGCCTGCCTGCCGCACTCCGCCACGTGGCGGACGCGCTGCGGCCCGGCGGCGTGCTCGCCTTCGAGAGCCGCAACCCCGCCCGTCGGGAGTGGCAGGAGTGGACCAGACCGGCCACCGAGGGCGAACGCCGGACGCCGTTCGGACGCCTCCGCGAGTGGCTCGAGGTCACCGTCGCCGAGGACGGCCGGGTCGTGCTCGACGCGCACAACGTCATCGACGACGGCGAGGACCGCGTCTACACAAGCGTCCTGCACTTCCGCACCGCCGCCGAGCTCACCGCACACCTCCTCGCAGCGGGTTTCTCCCGCGTGCAGGTCGACGGTGACTGGGACGGCGGGCCGGTCACCGACGCCTCACGAATCCTCGTCTTCCGCGCCGTCCGCGGCTGATACCTCGAAAATCCGCATCCCGCAGAGAGGACGACCACCCCATGCGCTGGGCCTACATCTACGAGCACCCCGGGACGGACCCGACGTCCGACCGGACCGTCGTCGCCCGCGACGGCGTCACCTCGATCCTCGTCCCCGTCCCGGACGCCGCCGCCGTCCCGGGCGTGGCACGTGAGCTCGCCGCCGAGGGCGTCCGGCTGATCGAACTGTGCGGCGGGCTCACCCCCGCGGACGCGGCCGCGGTGAGGGCGGCCGTGGGTGACTCCGTCGCGGTCGGGCACGTGACGTTCGCGATGGACTCGCTCGCCGCCGCCGCTGCATACGCCGCGGACTTCGGCGAGGGGACGGGCTGAGGCGCGGGCGGACGCCCCCGCCCCGACGCCGCTACGCCGGCCGGGTCACTCCTGGTAGGCGTACCGCTCCTCGCGCCAGACGTCCCCGCGCAGGTGGTATCCGCGCTCCTCCCAGAAGCCCCGCTGCGGGGCGGCCGTGTAGTGCCAGCCGCGCACCCACTTCGGCCCCTTCCAGGAGTACAGGTGCGGCAGGATGAGCCGCAGCGGGGCACCCCGCTCCTGGCTCAACGGCTCGCCGTCGTGGTGGGTGGCGAGCACCGCCCGGCCGGACATGAGGTCCTCGACCTTGATGTTCGCGCTGTAGCCGAACTCGGCGAAGACGAGGACGTCCTCGATGCCGTCGGCCGGCGGGACGGCCTCGACCAGGGCCCGCGCGGCGACGCCGGACCAGCGCTCGTCCAGGGTGCTCCACCGCGTCGAGCAATGCAGGTCGGCGACCACCTCCAGCGGCGGCATCGCCAGCACCTCCTCCAGGGAGAAGCGGTGCTCGGCACCGTCGCGGGTGAGCCCGCCGATGGCGAAGTCCCAGCGCTCCGGCCGCGGCCGCGGCACCGGCCCGTAGTGCATGACCGGTGCCTGGGCCACGAGGTACTGCCCCGGGGGCAGGCTCCGGTCGGGCGGCAGCTCGATCGCACCGACGGTGCTCATCACGCCCCCCGCAGCGTCGTCATTCA
>DAHVRG010000220.1 GCA_027322565.1 Georgenia sp. | reverse complement strand
CCGGGTAGAGCAGGTCGACGGCAAGATTGACGGTGACGAAGACGGCCGCGGCGACGAGGACGATGCCCTGCAGGACGGGCAGGTCCTGGGCGGCGACGGCGAGGTTGGTGAGCCGGCCGAGCCCGTCCCGGGCGAAGACCGTCTCGGTGACGACGGAGCCGGAGACGAGCTCGGCGACGAGCAGCCCGCTGATGGTCAGGGTCGGCAGCAGGGAGTTGCGGGCGGTGTGCCGGCTCAGCGTCCACCAGCGCGAGGCCCCCTTGGCCTCGACGACCTGGACGAAGGGGCGGGTGCGCACGTCGTCGAGCGTGCGCAGGACGACCTGGGCGAGCGGCGCGCTCACCGGGACGGCGAGCGTGAGGACCGGCAGAAGGAGCTGCTGCCAGCCCTCGGCGCCGATGATGGGCACCCAGCCGAGCCGGAAGGAGAAGACCTGGAGCAGCACGATGCCGAGCCAGAACGCCGGGACCGACACGAACAGCGAGGGCACCGCGACGATGGCGTTGTGCAGCCAGGGCCGGCGCAGGTAGGTGGCGGCGAGCGCGAGGAGGACAGCGATCCCGACGGCGACGACGAAGGCCAGGCCGGCGAGCTGGAGCGTCGCCGGCAGGGCGGTGCCGATCCGTTCGGCCACCGGGGTCGCGGTCTCGATCGAGTAGCCGAGGTCCCCGCGCAGCGTCCCGGACAGGGCGTGCAGGTACTGGACGAGCAGCGGGTCGTCGACCCGGTAGTACTCCCGGATCATCGCGACCTGCTCGGCGGACAGGCCGAGCTCGGGGTTCTCGAACTTGATGAGGATGCCGTCCCCGGGCAGGGCGGCGAGGAGCAGGAAGGACAGGGTGTAGGCGGCCCACAGGACGAGGAGCGCCTGCCCGACCCTGCCCGCCACGTATCGGGCGGTCACGGGTCAGCCCTCCGCGAGCCAGGTGTCGTACAGGTGGACGCGGCCGACCGGCTCCCAGCCGAAGCCGTGGACGTACGGGGCCGCGGCGTAGGTCTGCGGCATCTCGTACAGCGGGATGGTCAGCGCGTTGGCGGCGAGGTACTCCTGCACCTCGGCGGCCTTGGCGTAGCGGTCCTGCGTGGTCGCCAGCGCGGTGATCTCCTCGAGCAGGCCGTCGAGCTCCTCACCGGCACCGATGAGGTAGTCCCGCCGGCCGCTGTGGAAGGCGCTGTACAGGACGTCCGGGTCGACCCGGCCGACGTGGCTGAGGAGCACCCCGACGTCGGCGGCGTCCCGGGTGCGCTGGACCTCGGTGGCCGGGTCGGGCAGGTCGATGCGGAGCCGGACCCCGATCTCCTTCCACTGCTGGGCGACGAGCTCGAGCGTCTCCTGGCCGAGCGGGAAGACCGCGGGGACGAGCGTGGTGAGCTCCAGCGGCTCCCCGTCCTTGCTGCGGAAGCCGTCCGCGCCCCGCACCCAGCCCGCCTCGTCGAGCAGCCGGTCGGCCTCCTCGACGTCGGGAGCCAGCTCCTCCGACAGGTCGACGTACCCGGTGGCACCCGAGCTGAGCGAGGACGTCGCCACCGGGTAGTTCTCGGTGAAGAGCGTCTCGACGATCGCGGCGCGGTCGGTGGCCTTGAGCAGGGCCCGGCGCACGGCGTCGTCCGCGAGCAGCGGGTGCGCCGGGCGCAGCGCGAGCTGCGGGTTGACCCCGTTGGTCTGGGCGGCGAAGAGGCGGTAGCCGGCGGCCTCGACCGTCGCCTCGTCGTAGGCCTGGACCGAGCGGATCGCGTCGGCCTGGCCGGAGGTGAGGGCACCGATACGCACGGAGTCCTCCGGGGTGACGACGATGTGGATCTCGTCGAGGTACGCCCGGCCCTGGTGCGCGAGGTGCGGAGGGGCCCAGTCATAGTCCTCCCGGGCGGTGAGCGTGTACTCCTGCTCGGGCACGACATCGGTGACGGTGAACGGGCCGGTGCCGACGAAGTTCTCCAGCTGGCACTGTTCCTCGTACGGCAGCTCGTAGGTCGCGGGCGCGACGATGGCGGCCCCGACGACGGAGGTCGCCTGGAGGAACCCGGGCACCGGGGCGTCGAAGTGGAAGGCCACCGTGTGCTCGTCGACGACCTCGGAGCGCTCGTAGTTGGAGACGAACTCCTGGGCGGCGAGCCCGAGCTCCTCGTCCCCGAGGCCGAAGTGGTCGAAGTTCGCGGCGACGACCTCCGCGGTCAGCGGGGTGCCGTCGGAGAAGGTGACGTCGTCACGCAGGTGGAAGACGTACTCGGTGGCGTCCTCGGAGACGTCCCAGGACTCGGCGAGCCACGGGTGGATCTCGCGGGTCTCGGGGTCCTGGTAGGTGAGCTTGTCCCCGATCTGGTTGAGGACGGTGGCGACGGGGTAGTAGCCCGAGCCGCCGGCGTAGAAGCAGGTGGGGAACTGGTACTCGAGGAAGGTGAGCGTGCCCCCGTACCGGGGCGCGCCGTCGTCAGGGGCCGCCTCCGCGTCGGGGCTCGCGCCACCGCTACAGGCGGAGAGGACCAGGGTCGAAGCGGCGAGTGCGACTGCACCCGTCCACGTGCGGCGACGCGATGTCGTCATCGTGGCGGTCCTCTCTGCTCGTGCCTTCCCCCGCGTCGGGCGACGCGGGGCCTTGGGCTGCAGAGGTTGCCGGAGCGAGCGCCGGCGGCGCAGGTGAGGTCCGACCCGCGGGTGTTCCCCGCCTCACCGGACCGCTGGGTGAGACGTGGCTAGGAATCGGGCCGGTGGGGCGCTATGGGCCGGGTCAGCGACCGCCGAGGAGGAGGACGGCGTAGGGACCGCCCGGTCCCATCGAGTAGCCCACACCGACGTGGGTGTACTTGGTGTTGAGCATGTTGGCGCGGTGGACGGAGGAGTTCTTCCACCAGTCGACCATCCAGCTCGTCACCGCGCTGGAGGACATCGATGCCCCGCCGGTGTGGCGGATGATGTTCTCCCCCGCCGCCGACCAGCCGGAGCCGATCTGCGACCGGTAGTTCGGGTTGTGCTGGAGGGTCTGGTTGGCCGCCATCCACTCCGCCCAGCCCTGGGCGACCTGGTCGAGCGTGCCGTTGCGCTCCAGCGTGTGCAGCCCGTTCTGCGCGCGGTAGTCGTTGACCATGGCGCCGATCGCACCGCGCTCGCCACCGGACCCGGCGCTCACCGTCGCGGGTGCCTCGGCCTCGGAGGTGCTCGCGTCGTCCTCGCCGTCGTCGTCCCGGGTGGGGGCGGCGGCCTCCTGCTCGGCGGCGGCCGCCTCGGCCGCTGCGGCAGCCTCCCGCTCGGCGATCGCCCGGCGCTCGGCGTTGCGGCTCGCGGTCCGGATGTCGCGGACGTGGCTCACGTCCGGCTTGGGGAGCTCGACGTCGACGTCCAGCTCACCGAGGTCGATCTCCTCGTCCGCGGGCACCGTGATGCCCGGGGACGCGGGGTGGGCCACCTCCATCCTCCCGAGGGCCGCGAGGTCGGCCTGGTCGGCCACCGGGGCGTCGTCGACCGCGGCGCCGGCGGTGGCCCCGGCGACGAGCGCGAGGCCCAGGCCACCGGCCAGGGCCGTGCGGTAACGGCGCTGGAGGGACTGGGCCACCCGGGACCGGCGGCGGACCACCTGCTGGAGGGCCCCGAGGGTGGAGGGGGCCGCGGCGCGGTGACGGAGTCGGCGAGGTGCCGTCACGGTGAGCCTTTCTCACTCCCCGGGGCGGGGTGACCGCCCCCCGCCGCTACGTCGTCGTCCCCGGACGGTGGCGGGAGGGGAACCGTCCGTGGGTCTCACGTGGAGGGAGCGCAAGACACCGGCGACCTTAACGCCGTCCGCGCCCGAATGTCACGTTTTGGTTACGAGCGCGTGTCGAACGTCTCGGTCCACCGGGGTGCGTCCTGCCCGCGGCCGCTCGTCGTCTCAGCGCAGCAGGCCGGCCCGCTCGGCGCAGACAGCGATCTGGACCCGGTTGCGTACGCCGAGCTTCGTCTGGATGGCACTGAGGTGTGCCTTGACCGTCGCGGCCGAGACGTAGAGCTGCTCGGCGATCTCCGCGTTGCTCAGCCCGTGCCCCACGGCGACCGCCACGGCGCGCTCGCGGTCCGTCAGCTCGGCCACGGCGGCAGCTGCGGCCTCCCGGCCCTCCCGGTCGTCACCGCGCCGGTAGTGGTCGAGCAGCTGGCGGGTGCTGCGCGGGGAGAGGACGGCGTCGCCGGCGGTGACGGCCCGTACCGCGCCGATGATCTCTGCCGGCGACGAGGTCTTGAGCAGGAACCCTTCGGCGCCGGCGTCGAGGCTGCGGAGTACGGCGTCGTCGACGTCCCACGTGGTCAGGGCGATGACCTGGGGCGGATTGGGCAGCGCCCGCACGGCACGTGTCGCAGTAATCCCGTCCATCCGGGGCATTCGTAGGTCCATGAGGACGACGTCGGGCGCGTGACGCTGAACCGCCTCGACCACCTCGTCGCCATCGCTCGCCTCGCCGACGACCTCGATGCCGGGGTCACTGGTGAGCAGCAGCCGCAGCCCGGACCGGACGAGGGGGTCGTCGTCGACCAACAGGATCCGGTGGATGTCGGGCATGCCCGCCATGGTAGAGCCGGGCCGGTGCAGGTCAGGTCTGGCTGCTGCGCCAGGGCAGCTGGACGGTGACCCGGAAGGTGCGCCCCTCGTCGTCCAGCCCGTACCGGAGCTGGCCGCCCAGCAGCTCCACCCGCTCGGCGATCCCCCTCAGCCCCTGACCACCTCGGCTGGGCACGGTGGGCGGCACATAGGGGTTCCGGGCGTCGATGGTCATCCCGGTCGATGGGCCGCCGTTGACGTCGAGACGGATCGGGTGACCGTGCGCGTGCCGGCGGGCGTTGGTGAGCAGCTCCTGGACGATCCGGTAGACCGCGCGCGCCAGCGCCGGGTCGGCGTGCTCGGCGCCGTCGATGTAGACCGCGGAGCTCACGGGGACACCGGTCTCGACCGTCTCGGCGATCATGTCGGGCAGGTCGACGAGGGAGAGGTCCAGTTCGGCAGGTCCGGTCTCGAGGGGCTCGTTGAGCATGTCGAGCAGGGAGCGCAGGTCCTCCATCGCCCTCGCGGCGCTCTCCCGGACGAGCCGGGCGCTCTCGCCGAGGGGGCCGCCGGACGGGGCGTGCGCCTCCAGCGCCCCGGCGTGCAGGTTGAGCAGCGAGAGACGGTGCCCGAGGACATCGTGCACCTCACGTCCGATCCGCTCCCGTTCGAGCTGACGCGCCAGCTGGTCACCCAGCTGGTCACTGGCGTCCTGGGCTGCGCTGACCTGCCGTGCGGACGCGGCGGCCTCACGTCGGGCCCGCACGACGAGACCCGAGCCGACGGCGATGGCTATCCCGACGACGATGAACAGGGGTGCCACCCACCAGCCGAGGGTGACCTCCATGCCGGGAGCCGCACCGGAGGGCGCGAAGAGCAGCTTGACGAACGACGTCGCCGACGTCGCACCGCTGGTGTCGCGGACGACGGTGACCGTCGTGGCCACCGCGGCCGCGCCGGCGGTCCACCACACCTGCGGGCCACGGCGTCGCCCGATGAGCGAGGCCAGGGCCACGAGCGCCGTCCACGTCCCGACCGGGAGCGCCACCGCTACCGCGGAGGCGACGAGGGTCACCGCGTAGGGGGCGCGGTGACGCCACAGCAGCAGGAGCGGGAGGGCGAGCGCGACGAGGAGCCCGGCTCCGAGGAGGAGGACCTCCCAGCCGTACTCGGTGCGGTTCCCGAGCCCGGAGTACGCCAGGCTCGTCAGCGAGGCCGCAGCGCACAGCGTCCCCCAGAGCACCGTCCGCCACCACGGGGCGCGCTGCTCCGAGATGACTGTGCTCCGCTCCATGGGCTCACCGTATGCGTCGCCCCGGCGCCGGGACACCGCCGATCGGCCAGGACGTCGCCGCCGACCGTAGCCGATCGGCCATCGGGGTCTGGGCGATCGGCCGATGCCGCGGGGACGCCGCACCGAGTTCGCTGGGACCACACCAACGAACGAGGAGGAAGATCATGACCGACCAGCAGACATTCACCCCGCAGGGGCCCGGCGCCTACACCTCGGCCGGCGCACCGCAGGGGCCCGGGCCGTTGCCCGGAGGCGGGCCCGCCCCGGAGCCGAAGAAGCGGAGCTGGTTCGCCCGCCACAAGTTCCTCACCGCGATCCTCGTCGTCGTGGTCCTCGTCATCGCCGTGAACCTCGGTGGTGGTGGTGGTGGCGAGGACTCCTCGCCCGCACCCGGTAGCGTCGCGGCTCCCCCGGCCGACGCCGCGGACGCCGCCGCAGGCGACGACGCCGACGCCGTGGAGGAGGACGCCGAGCCCGTTGCCGACGAGCCGGCCGCGGACCAGCCCGTTGCGGACGAACCGGGCATCGGGGAGGCCGTCCGTGACGGGAAGTTCGAGTTCACGATCACCGAGGTGGAGACCGGCGTCGGCCAGGTCGGCGACGAGTTCCTCAACGAGCAGGCCCAGGGCCAGTTCGTCCTGGTCCACATGACGGTGACCAACATCGGCGACCAGGCGCAGATGCTCAACGGCAGCAACCAGACCCTCGTCGACACCGAGGGTCGTGAGCACCGGGCCGACTCGTCTGCGGCCCTCTACCTCGACGGGTCCGAGACCTTCCTCAACGACATCAACCCCGGCAACTCGGTCGAGGGCATCGTCGTCTTCGACATCCCGGCTGATGCCGAGCCTGCCGCGATCGAGCTCCACGACTCGATGTTCTCCGGCGGTGTGACAGTTTCGCTGCAGCAGTGAGACCGCTGGCCTTGCTGCTTCTGTGAGGCCGTCGAGGTGGCCCGGCGCGGAGCGGTGCGTCCGGGCCACCGCGGCGTGCTCCGCCCCCCACCCACGGTCGCGCACAACAGGCAACGGTGCCAGGTTGGCCGCATGCGCCCCTCGGTCGACGATGCCGCCGCCCGTGCGGAGGACCATCCCGTCCTCACCGCCGGGGCGCGCCTGGACTGTGCCGCGAGCAGCGTCTTTCACCTCGTCCTCGGTCGGATCGCCGTCGGTCTCACGTGGGGCACCTCGTCGGGGTCCGCGGACCAGACCGGCACCTTCCAGCCCCGAGGAGGCCGGCGGGCTCACCGCCGTCGGGCTCGGGATCGCCGCCTACGGCGTCTACTCCTTCGCGCGTGCGCGCTACGCGCGTGTATGATCGGCGCCGGCGTCCACCGCCCGACGCACGAGGGCGAGCAGCGCCTCGGCGTAGGCGTCCTCGACCTCGGCGGCCCGGTAGGTGCGCTCCTCGCCGCCCGGGCCGGTGGCCGTGACGACGTACTCGCCGTCGACGCGCTCGAGCGTGCGGAAGGTCCCGCCGAGGAGTTCGCGCAGCTGGTCCTCCCGCGGCAGCCACAGCGCGTCGTCCTTCGCGACGTTGTCCAGCGCCCACTCCGTCGTGCCGTTGAAGTTGAGCACCGTGCCGGTCGGGTAGGTGCGGGCCTCGATGACCATGTGGGAGAGGATGAAGACGTCCTCCGACAGTGCCTCGGCCCGGATCCGGAAGCGGTCACCGGGTGCCGGGTCCCAGCGCAGGCCGGCCTCCTCCAGCTCGCGGGCGAGTCGGTCGCTGATCATGGCCCCATCCTCCTGCGGGTCGGCGGCCGCGCGCACATCGGGCGTCGCAGCCGTTCGGGGACAGCCTGTCACGCGCCCGCGTCACCCGGGCCGGACCGCGATGTCCGCCAGCTGCTCGGTGAGCGCGAGCGCGTCGAACGGTGCCCGCACCTTGACGTCGTTGTCGAAGTAGACGACGACGTCGTGCCCGGCCGCGTGCCAGCGCCGCACCTTGGCGGCCCACTCACGCAGGGCGGCGGTGTCGTAGCCACTGACGTAGAGCTCGGCCGCGCCGTGGAGCCGCACGTAGACGAGCCGCGCCGTCGGCTCCTCGAACACCGGCCATGTCTCACCGCCGTCGGAGACGACGAGGGCGACGTCGTGCTCGCGCAGAAGGTCGAGGAACGCCCGGTCGGCGAAGCTCGCGTGCCGCACCTCGAGGGCGTGGCGCAGCGGTCGGTCGACGTCGGTCGTCGTCCAGGCCCGGCCGGCGAGGCGTTCGTCGTGCCCGGTGGCGAGCTCGGCAGCGTGCGCCGTCGTCACCGGGAGCAGCGCGAGGAACTCGGCGACGCGGTCGAGGTCGAGGCGCTGCCGGGCGGGCAGCTGCCACAGCAGCGGGCCGAGCCGGTCCCCGAGGGCGAGGACGCCGGAGGCGAAGAAGTTGGCGAGCGGGGTGGCGACGTCGCGCAGCTGCTTGAAGTGCGTGATGAAGCGCCCACCCTTGACGGCGAAGGTGAACCCCGGCGGCACCGTCTGCCGCCAGCGGGCGTAGGACTCGGGACGCTGGAGGGAGTAGAAGGAGCCGTTGAGCTCGACCGTGGGGAACGTCGTCCCGATGTGCTCCAGCTCGCGGCGCTGCGCCAGCCCCGGCGGGTAGAAGCGCCCTCGCCACGGGGCGTACCGCCAGCCCGAGACCCCGACCCGCACCTCGCCCATGCCGCGGAGTGTAGGAACAGCGGCGCCGCCCCGCCCGGCAGGGCTGGGCCATACTGGGCCGATGCCACCGGTCCTCCCGCTTCCCCCATGGCCTACCACCGCGCCCGCGTACGGCCGGGTCCAGCTCCGCGAGGTACACGAGTCCGACGTCGCCATGGCCCGGGAGCTCTCGACCGACCCGTACGTCCCGCTCACGGGAACCCTGCCGGCGAACGCGACCGAGGCCGACGCCGTCATCTGGGTCCACCGGCAGCGGACCCGCCATCAGGAGGGCGCGGGCTTCTCCTTCACGATCGTCGAGGCGGAGGGCGGGGCACCGGTCGGCCACTGTGGGCTGTGGCTGCGGCAGCTCGCCGACGGGCAGGGCAGTGCCGGGTACGCGATCGTGCCGTCGTCCCGGGGGAACGGCTACGCGGCCCAGGCACTGCGGGCGCTCACCGACTTCGCCTGGACCGTCCCGGGGCTGGAGCGGGTGCTCCTGTACATCGAGCCGTGGAACGTCGCCTCGGTGAGGACGGCGGAGCGGGCCGGGTACACGCAGACGGGCGTGCTGCGCGACTTCGAGGTGTCCGACAAGGTGCGCCGCGACGTGCTCGTCCACGTCGCGCACCGCGCCGGGTAGCGCTCAGGACAGCGACCGCGCCAGCCGGAACCCGACGTCCTCGATCGCGAACGTCGGGTGGCTCCGTCGCCGGACGCCCGCGCGGCAGCTCCACTCCCGGTCGCTCCACCCGCCGCCGCGCAGCACGCGGTACTCGCCGTAGACCTCCGGGTCGTAGCGCTCGAGGCACCACTCCCAGACGTTGCCGAGCATGTCGTGCAGCCCCCACGCGTTGGGTGCCTTGCCTCCGACGGGCCGGACCCGGTCACCGGAGTTGTCGGCATACCAGGCGATCTCGTCGAGCGGCCCGTACCGCGGTCCGGTGGTCCCAGCGCGGCAGGCGTGCTCCCACTCGGCCTCCCGGGGCAGCCGGTACCCCTCCCCGTGCGCGTCGACCGTGACGTCCTCACCGGCGACGGCGTAGACCGGGTGCAGTCCTTCGCGACGGGAGAGCGCGTTGCAGAAGTGCACGGCGTCGAGCCAC
Source organism: Georgenia sp. (assembly GCA_027322565.1). Classification (GTDB taxonomy): domain Bacteria; phylum Actinomycetota; class Actinomycetes; order Actinomycetales; family Actinomycetaceae; genus Oceanitalea. Next base: position 3,271 of record DAHVRG010000220.1, on the reverse strand, counting down.
GACACCGTCTCGACGGGCAGGTCCTCCCCGGTGGCCATGCTCGGTGACTCCCCGACGACGTCCCGGTAGAGCCGCTGCGTCACCGGGACCCGGCCGAGCAGGAAGGGGGCGACGTCCACGCTCCACCGGGTGCGGGTGCGGCGGTCGGCGAGCTCGACGGTCCCGCCCGGGACGCGTACCAGGTCGCGGCCGCCCGGGCGGTCAGGGGTGGGCATGTGCCGAGCCTAGCCACCCCGGCCCTGGCCCACCGATGGGCCGTGCGCCCCGTGCTCCCCGTCGGGAAGTGCGCGGTCGGCGGGAAGTGGGCTGTCGGTGAGGGGGGGGAGGGGTCAGCGGCGGACGCGGGCGAGGACCTCCGGGCCGCGGCTGTCGAGCAGCCGACCGCCGACGACGATGCCCAGGGCGGTGAGTCCTGCCCCGAGGAGGACACCGAGGACGAGCGCCACCCAGGAGGCCACCCCGCTGCCGCCGAGGGCGAGGAAGAAGGGCACGGCCAGCGGTGCGGCGACGACCGTGGTCGCCGTGCCGGTCACCATCTGGGAGACGAAGAGCTGCATCCCGACCCCGGGCGGGACGGCGTTCGGGTTCTCCCCCGGCGCCGGGGCCCAGTACGGGGCGATGACCGCGGCCACCGACGAGACCCCGTACCCGGCGCCGAGCACCGCGGCACCGGTGCCGACGAGGGCGGGCACCATGTCGGCCCGGTCGGCGAGCAGCCCACCGCCGACGGCGGCGACGACGACGAGGGGCAGCCCCCACACCGCCGAGCCGAGCACCCGCCCCGCGCGGTCGGCCCGGCCCGAGACGTGCGCGGCGAGGTGGAGCCACCACGGGTCGGCGTCGTAGGCGAGGTCGTTGTGCAGCCCCCACCCGAGGAAGAAGGCGACGACCGGGGCGACGGAGAGCGCCCACATCTCCAGGCTGAGGGGTCCGACGAGGACGAGCACGAGCCCGAACAACGGCAGCACGACGACGAGGACGAGGCTGAGCGCGTACCGCGGGTCGCGCCGCCAGTACGTCAGGCAGCGCTGGGCGATCGCTCCGGTCGGTCCCGGGACCCGGGCGAGGAGCTGCCGCTGCCCGTGAGCGGTCGCCCGACCGGTGGCCGGGGGACGGACGAGCTGCCGCTCGAGCAGGACGCCCCACACGCGCAGGAGGACGGGGAGGAGGGCGGCTCCGAGGAGGAGCTTGCCGAGCGCCACAGCGGGCGCACCGCCGGCCGCGTCCCACGGCGCCGACCACGCCCAGCCGAGCGGGGTCCACCCGACGACCCGGGCGAGCGGTCGCAGGGTCTCGACGCTGACGCTGATGACCCCGTTCGTGAGCATGAGCGGGAGCAGCGAGGCCCCCATGACGAGGAGGAGACCGAGACTCACGAGCAGCTCGCGTGAACGCCGGCCGCCCTGGAGGACGGCGAGGACGGTCCCGGCGGCACGGCCTCCGACGAGGCAGGTGCGCAGCCCGAGGATCCCACCGAGGACGGCGACGACGGCGCTGAGGGCGTCGCGTGACCAGACGGCGACGGTGCCGAGGGCCGCCACCGCCGTGACGAGGGCGGGCACCCCGACGAGCCCGCCGACGAGGAGGCCGGTGAGCAGCTGGCGCCGGGGAACGGCGAAGGTGACGAACCGGGCGGGGTCGAGGGTCTGGTCCCCGCTGATGGCGCCGAGCGGGGCGATCAGCCAGCCGACGACGAGCACCGCACCGGCGGTGGTGACCCAGGCTCCGGCGTCGTCCACACCGAGCATCCGCAGGTAGGCGAGCCCGACGACGACGACGGCGAGGACGACGACCCCGCCGAGGACGGAGCCGACGAGCCCGAGGACCTGGCCGATGCTGCCACGCAGCTGGTTGCGCAGGAGGGTGAGCTTGAGCCGGACTAGATGCGCAGCCACTCCAGCCCTTCCACCTCGTCGCGGGCGCCACCGACGAGCTCGACGAAGCGGTCCTGGAGGCTGCGGCCGGCCCGGACCTCGTCGAGCGTCCCGGCGGCCCGCACCAGTCCGTCGGCCATGACGGCGACGTGGTCGCACAGTCCCTCGACCAGCTCCATGACGTGGCTGGACAGGACGACCGTGCCGCCGTTGTCGACGAACGTCCGCAGGATCCGCCGGATGGTCATGCCGGAGACCGGGTCGACGGCCTCGAACGGTTCGTCGAGGACGAGGACGGGCGGGGCGTGGACGAGCGCCGTCGCCAGCGCGATCTTCTTCGTCATCCCGGCCGAGTAGTCGACGACGAGGACGTCGGCGGCGTCCTCCAGGTCGAGCGCGGCGAGCAGGGCGGCACGGCGCTCGGCGACGACCGCGGGGTCCATGCCGCGCAGAACACCCGCGTAGTGGATGAGCTCGGCGCCGGAGAGCCGGTCGAAGAGCTTCATCCCGTCGGGGAGGATGCCGAGTTTGCGCTTTCCGGCGACGGGGTCGGCCCACAGGTCGGTGCCGAGCACCTGGACCTGGCCGGCGTCGGGCCGCAGCAGTCCGGTCGCCATCGACAGGAGCGTCGTCTTGCCCGCACCGTTGGGACCGACCACGCCGAAGAAGGAGCCGGCCGGGACGTCGAGGTCGGCCCCGGCGACTGCTGCCTTCGGGCCGAAGTGCTTCACCATGCCCCGTAGCGCCAGGGCGGGCGGTGTCGTCTTCACGCGCCCCATCGTAGGGGTGGGGACGCCCGATGAGTTTTCCTGACCGCAGCGGTCGGTAGCAGCGGGACACCCGACGACCGTCGACCGACAGGAGTGCTGGACCATGACCGCGACCGCCCTCGAGACCCGGACCCTCGACGTCCCGGGTGCCACCCTGACCTACGACGTCCGCGGCCCACTGCCGGCGGCGGGCGGCACGCCACCGCTCCTCCTCGTCGGGCAGCCGATGGACGCCAGCGGCTTCGGCACGCTCGCCTCGCTGCTGCCGGACCGCACCCTCGTCACCTACGACCCCCGCGGCCTGGGCCGCAGCGTCCGCCACGACGGCGTCGAGACGCAGACCCCGGAGCAGCAGGCCGACGACCTCCACCGGCTCATCGGTGCCCTCGGGGTGGGCCGGGTGGACGTCTTCGGCAGCAGCGGCGGTGCCGTGTCGGCGCTCTGCCTCGTCGCGACACACCCCGATGACGTGCGCATCCTCGTCGCGCACGAGCCGCCGCTCCGCGCGATCCTGCCGGACGCGAAGGAGGCGACGGCGGCGTGGCAGCGCGTACAGCAGACGTACGCGGAGCGCGGCTGGGGCTGGGGGATGGCCGGGTTCATCGCCCTGACGTCGTGGCAGGGCGA
>DAHVRG010000217.1 GCA_027322565.1 Georgenia sp. | reverse complement strand
TCGACCTCGACGGCACGATCTCCGACTCCGGGCAGGCCATCACCACCTCGATCGCCGAGACCCTCGCCCACTTCGGCTACCCGCCGAAGTCGCCCGAGGAGCTCCTGCGGTTCGTCGGCCCGCCGATCCGCGACGGCTTCCGCGACCTCGCCGGCGTGCCGGAGGAGCAGCTCGACGACGTCGTCGCCGACTACCGCGACCGGTACAACGACCGGATGCTCGAGGCGCCCGTGTTCCCCGGCATGGCCGACCTCATCCGCGACCTGCACGCCCGCGGTGTGCCGCTGGCGCTGGCCACGTCCAAGCGCCGGTCGCTGGCCGTGGTCATCCTCCAGGACGCCGGTCTGGCGCAGTACTTCACCGTCATGTGCGGCGCCTCGGAGGACGAGTCGCGGGCGTGGAAGGCCGACATCGTCCACGACGCCGTCACCGGGCTGCGTGAGCACGGTGCGGACCTCGAGCGCGCCGTCATGGTCGGCGACCGCCACCACGACGTCGACGGTGCCGGCGAGCACGGGCTGCCGACGGTGCTCGTCTCGTGGGGATACGCCGAGCCGGGTGAGGAGAAGGGCGCGCACGCCGTCGTCGACCACATCGACGAGCTGGCCCAGCTGCTCTCCTGACCCCACCCCGCCGCTCAGCTCGCCCTTCTCGCTCACGGCTCGCCCCTGCGCGCACGCCGTCGTGAGCCGGAAGGGCGACCCACCGGACCGACCGGGCCACACCTCCGGGTGCAGGTGCCCGCACCCCGACCTACCGTCGGGAGTGCTGACGACAGCACCGCACCCAGGAGGACCGTCCCACAGCACCGGTGCCCCGACGACGCGGTTGATGACCGACATCACCGGCGAGACCGGAGGCGTCACCGGCACCAAGGACAAGGACTACAACCTCGTCTGGTACGTCGAGGCGTGCTTGAACAACGCGCTGCGGCTCGAGCAGTACATCGCCGACGCCGAGCGCGACGGCGACAGCGAGCTCGCCGACCTGTTCCGCAAGGCACAGGCGGACAGCCGGAAGGGCGGCGAGATCGGGAAGAAGCTGCTCGCCCAGCGGCTCGCCCGATGACCGCGAGCGGCCCGACCGACGCCGGCTCGACGGCGCAGCCCGACCCCCGGGACCGCGCCGTCGAGCCGCGTCGCGTCGTCGTCACCGGTGCGGACTCCGGGATCGGCAAGGCGGTCGCCGTCGCGCTGGCCGCCCCGGACCGGCAGGTCGGCCTGACCTGGCACCGCGACCGGGACGGCGTCGAGCGCACCGCCGAGGAGGTCCGCTCACTCGGTGCGACGGCGCACGTGCGGCAGCTCGACCTCGCCGACCCGCAGGACGGCGGCGTCGTCGTCGACGACCTCGCCGAGGCGATGGGTGGGGTCGACGCGCTCGTCATGGCGTCGGGGACGGGCAGCGCCACACCGCTGCTCGAGATGGCCTACGCCGAATGGCGCCAGGTGGTCTCGGTCGACCTCGACGGCGCGTTCTGCTGCCTGCAGGCCGCCGCCCGGCACATGGTCGCCGGCGGCACCGGTGGGCGGGTCGTCGCGATCACCAGCGTCCACGAGCACGCCCCGCGGGTGGGTGCCGCTCCGTACTGCGCGGCCAAGGGCGGCCTGGGGCTGCTCGTCAAGGTCGCGGCGCTCGAGCTCGCCGAGCACGGCATCACGGTCAACGCTGTCGCGCCAGGGGAGATCGCCACCCCGATGACCGGCCAGGAGGACGAGTCGGTGCTCGAGGGCAAGGACCGCCCCGGGATCCCCGTCGCGCGGCCGGGCGACGCCCGCGAGGTCGCCGCCGTCGTCGCCTTCCTCTGCGGACCGGACGCCGGGTACGTCAACGGCGCCTCCTGGACGGTGGACGGGGGCATGCTCCAGATGGGTCCGCAGGCGGGCTCACACCTGGAGAGCCACGACTGGCGGCGCCCCTGAGCCGATGAACTCCCTCGCCTCCGGGGGGTGGCGGGCAGTACGGTCGCGGGATGGACCTTCCGCTACAGCCGCCGGTCGCGCCGATGCTCGCCAAGTCCGTCAAGGACGTGCCCGAGGGCGACTACCTCTACGAGCCCAAGTGGGACGGCTTCCGCGCGATCATCTTCCGCGACGGCGACGACGTCGAGATCGGCAGCCGCAACGAGCGGCCGATGACACGCTACTTCCCCGAGCTCGTCGAGAGCCTGCGCGAGCAGCTTCCCGAGCGGTGCGTCGTCGACGGGGAGATCGTCATCGTCACCGACGACCGGCTCGACTTCGAGGCGCTCCTCCAGCGCATCCACCCGGCGGACTCCCGGGTGCGGCTGCTCGCCCGCGAGACCCCGGCGTCGTTCGTCGCCTTCGACCTGCTCGCGCTCGGCGACGAGGACCTCACCCGGCTGCCGATGGCCGAGCGACGGGCCCGGCTCGAGGAGGTGCTCGGCGGCGCCCGCGGGCCGGTCCACCTCACCCAGGTCACCCGCGACACCGCGCTGGCGCGCGAGTGGCTCGACCTCTTCGAGGGCGCCGGGCTCGACGGTGTCGTCTCCAAGCCGCTGGACCTCACCTACCAGCCGGGCAAGCGGCTCATGCTCAAGACCAAGCACGAGCGCACCGCGGACTGCGTGCTCGCCGGCTTCCGCTGGCACAAGTCCGGCGGGGTGGTCGGCTCGCTGCTCCTCGGGCTGTACAACGGCGAGGGCCGGCTGCAGCACGTCGGGGTGGCGTCGTCGTTCACGATGAAGCGGCGGCAGGAGCTCGTCGCAGAGCTCGAGCCGCTCGTCGTCGCCGAGGGCGAGGAGCACCCGTGGGCCGAGTGGGCCGACGCGAGCGCCCACGAGAAGGACCGGTTGCCCGGGGCGCAGAGCCGGTGGAGCGCGGGCAAGGACCTCTCCTTCGTACCGCTGCGACCCGAGCGCGTGCTCGAGGTCGCCTACGACCACATGGAGGGCACCCGCTTCCGGCACAGCGCCCAGTTCCGGCGGTGGCGCCCGGACCGCGACCCGCGGTCGTGCACCTACGACCAGCTCGAGGAGCCGATGAAGTTCGACCTCGCCGACGTGCTGCGCTGAGCGGGCCGCGGGCGCTCAGGGCGCGATGGCGTCCGCGGCCTGTCGCAGGTAGCGATCCAGGTCGGCCCGGGGCGGCCGCGGGTACAGCTCACCGGCGGTCACGAGGTTGTGCACGGCGCCGGTGACGAGGAACCCGAACGCCTCGGTCGCGACGTCGTCCCGGATGCGACCGAGCTGCTGCTCCCGGGCCAGGTACTGGCCGATCGCCTCGTCGAAGGAGCGCACGATCCCCGAGTCGACGGTGACCTCGTGCAGCCGTTCCACGAAGGCCGCGTCGTCGATCTCGTTGGCATGGAGCAGCGCGGGCGTGTCCGACTCGAGGAGGATGCGCGCGAACGCGACGAGGTTGTCCCCCACCGTGGCCTTCCCGGCGTTCGCCACCCAGGCGTCGAGCGCTCGGCTCACCTCGCCGAGTTCGCTGACGATGAGCTCGAGGACGAGGGCTGCCCGGTCCTGGAACACCTTGTAGGGCAGTCCGACGGAGCAGCCCGCCTCCTGCGCCACGGCCCGCATGGTCAGGGCCGCGGCGCCGGAGCGGCGGACGATCCGCCGGGCGGCGGCGACGAGCGACGTCCGGGTGGCCTCGGTCTCCTCGCTGCTACGCCGCCGGGTCACGCTCCGCCCTTCACGATCGGTGGGAATGCCCGTCAGTGTAGGCGCGGGAGCCGCGCAGCCAGCGGACGGCGAGGACGGCCACGACGGCGGCCGGCACGACCTGGAGCATGCCCGTCACCTCGAACAGCGCGTCGAACGGCTCCTCACCGCCGTACCCGCCGGCGAGGAGCGGAGCCACGATGTGGGAGGAGCCGCCCTCGACCGTTCCGAAGAGGACGACGAAGAACAGCACCGAAACCGCGGCGAACCCGCGTCGTGCGAGCGCTGCCCGCCGCGGGTCCCTCGCGCGGGAGAGCGCGAGGAGGGCCGTCTGGAGGGCGAGACCCCCGACGGCGATCGCCACCGCGTAGTACCGCTGCGGGGTGTCGTAGATCCGTGCGCCGTAGACGTGGTGGACGCTGGTGAGCAGGGCAGCAGCGGTCGATGCCCAGAGGATCCGGCTCATCGCTGTCGCCGCGCGCCGGTGGAGGGTCTGCGTCCGCCCGGCGGCGACCGCGTCGGTGGTCGATGTACGTGTCATGGTGAGCCCCTCTAATCGTGAACCCGTGTTCACGGTCATGGGACAGCATACTGTGAACACTGGTTCACGAATAGAGGTGGGCCGAAGTCCGACACTCGTCGGGTAGTCAGCCGCTCCGCCGAGCAAGCGCGAGGGACCAGGCCGCGCCGGCAAGGGCGACCCCCGCCGCGAGGCCGAAGGTCCACGGGA
>DAHVRG010000196.1 GCA_027322565.1 Georgenia sp. | reverse complement strand
CCGAGCGCTACGGCGAGAAGGACCGCGAGACCCGCCTGCCGCGGCTCAGCGAGGGCGACCTCGTCGTCACCGAGTCCGTCACCGCCGAGGGGCACGAGACCACGCCGCCGCCGCGCTACACCGAGGCGAGCCTGGTCAAGGCGATGGAGGAGCGCGGCATCGGCCGGCCCTCCACCTACGCCTCGACCATCTCCACCATCACCGACCGCGGGTACGTCGACCGGCGCGGACAGGCGCTGGTGCCCACGTGGCTGGCGTTCTCCGTCATCCGGCTGCTCGAGGAGAACCTGCCGCGGCTGGTCGACTACGACTTCACCGCCCAGATGGAGTCCGACCTCGACCTCATCGCCGCCGGCCAGGAGGACCGCGTCGCCTGGCTCTCCCGCTTCTACCGCGGCGACGACCAGCGTGACGGGCTGCGGGCGCTCGTCGAGAGCCTCGGTGACATCGACGCCCGGGCGGTCAACAGCATCGACATCGGCGACGGGATCACCCTGCGGGTGGGTCGCTACGGCCCCTACCTCGAGACGGCCGACGGAGAGCAGCGGGCCTCGGTGCCCGACGACGTCGCCCCCGACGAGCTCACCGTCGAGAAGGCCCGCGAGCTCCTAGAGACGAGCTCGGCCGACGGCCGCGAGCTCGGGGTGGACCCGGAGACCGGCCGCACGATCGTGGCGAAGACCGGTCGCTTCGGCCCGTACGTCACGGAGGTGCTCCCCGAGGAGGAGGCGACCACCGGCAAGGGCAAGAAGAAGGTCAAGCCCCGCACGGCGTCGCTGTTCAAGTCGATGCAGCTGGAGACGGTGACCCTCGAGGACGCGCTGCGGCTGCTGTCACTGCCGCGGGTCGTGGGCGTGGACCCCGAGACGGGCGAGGAGATCACCGCGCAGAACGGGCGGTACGGGCCCTACCTGAAGAAGGGCACCGACTCCCGCACCCTGCCCGAGGGCGAGGAGCAGATCTTCGAGATCACCCTCGAGGAGGCGCTGGAGCTGTACAAGCAGCCGAAGCGCGGGCGTGGTGCCACCGCCAAGCCCCCGCTGCGCGAGCTCGGGGAGGACCCGGTCAGCGGCAAGCCCGTCGTCGTCAAGGACGGCCGCTTCGGCCCGTACGTCACCGACGGCACGACCAACGCGACGCTCCGCAAGGACGACGCCGTCGAGTCGATCACCCCGGAGCGTGCCTACGAGCTGCTCGCCGAGAAGCGCGCCAAGGGGCCGGCGAAGAAGACGACGACGCGCCGGACGACCACCCGGAAGACCACGAAGAAGAGCACCGCGGCCAAGAAGTAGCCGCGCGGCGCTGTCGGGGCGCACCCGGGACCCGCCGTCGAGACCGCACCGCGCTGCCGATCTCCCCGCGGCGCGGTGCGATGTCCCGGCGCGGGTGGAAGCCTCGCCCACCGCCGGCGCCGCGTGTGGCAGCATCGGGGCCATGCAGCAGAGTCCCCGTCCCGGGCCGTCCACGACCGTCAAGAAGCTTCTCGCCGTCGTCTGGGTCGGCGGGCTCGTCATCGTCGGCCTCGTCCTGCTCTGGCTCAACGACGTCATCTCGACCGGCCTGCTCGTCGCCGCCTTCGTCGCGGTCACCGCCGTCGAGCTCCTCGTCGTCAGCCGCTTCAAGCGGAGTGCGGTCGAGCAGCGCAGCCCCACTGGCCCGGATGCGTCAGCCGGGGGTGTCTCCACCCTCGACTCCGACAGCCCCGCCGCCGGCTACGGCTACGACCCGCTGCCCGGGCCCGACCAGGGCCCGCGATGACGCTCGAGCTGCCCACGGTCCCCGACCCTCTCGAGGCGCCGCCCCTCCGGTGGGGAGTCCTCGGCGCCGGCGGCATCGCGCGCGTCTTCGCCCGCCAGGTGCCGACGCTGAGCAGCGGCCGGGTCGTGGCGGTCGGGTCCCGCGACCTCGTGCGTGCCCGCGCCTTCGCCGACGAGCACGGCATCCCGCGGGCCCACGGCGGTTACGCCGACCTCGTCGCCGACCCGGACGTCGACGCGGTCTACGTCGCCACCCCGCACAGCGAGCACCGCGAGCACGCCCAGCTGGCGATCGCGGCGGGCAAGCACGTCCTCGTGGAGAAGGCGTTCACCCGCAACGCCGCCGAAGCCCAGGAGGTGTTCGCCGCCGCCCGCGAGCGGGGGGTGTTCGTCATGGAGGCGATGTGGACCCGCTTCCTGCCCCACATGGTGGCCATCCGCGACCTCGTGCGGAGAGGTGCCATCGGTGAGGTCGTCAGCGTCCACGCCGACCACGGCCAGCGTCTCGACCACGACCCGGACGGGCGGCTGCTCAACCCTGCCCTGGCCGGTGGTGCGCTGCTCGACCTCGGCGTCTACCCGATCTCCTTCGCCCACGACCTGCTCGGCACCCCGGACGCCGTGCTCGCCTCCGGCGCGCTCGCAGACACCGACGTCGACGGCCAGGAGACCGTCCTGCTCCGCTACGGCAGCCGTGCTCTGGCGGTGTGCTCCGCGACGCTCTGGGCGCGTACCCCGTGTCGCGCGGCGATCAGCGGTGCGGAGGGGATGATCGAGGTCGAGGGCCCCTTCTACGGGCCGACGACCTTCACCGTCACCCGCGGCGACGAGCGGACGACGGTCCGCCCGCGGCACGACGGCGGCTTCCAGTACGAGGCTGCGGAGGTGGCGCGCTGCGTCGCGGCCGGGCGGCTGGAGTCCGAGACGCTCCCGTGGGCGGAGACCGTCGCCGTGCTCGAGACGATGGACGAGGTCCGCCGCCAGGTCGGGGTCGCCTACCCGGGAGAGTGAGCCCCGTCGGGAACCGGGCTGTCGCCGGGAAGTGAGCTCTCGCCGGGAAGTGAGCTCTCGGTGACGAAGTGGGCTTTCGCCGCAAGTGGGCGCTCGCCGCACGTGGGCTGTCGCCGGGGGTGGGAGGGGGTCCTCCACAGGGGCGGTCCGGGAGCGTCGTGCGGCTCGTTAGGCTGGGCCGGTGACCACCGACGCAGCGGCCCTGTTCATCGTGTTCGAGGGTGGGGACGGCTCCGGGAAGAGCACCCAGGCCCGGCTGCTGCGCGACTGGCTCGCCGGCCAGGGCCGGGAGGTCGTGCTCACGCGGGAGCCGGGCGGGACGGAGCTGGGGCGCCGGCTGCGCCGCGAGGTGCTCCACGGGGATGATCTCGACCCCCGCACCGAGGCACTGCTCTACGCGGCCGACCGTGCCCACCACGTCCACACCCTCGTGCGGCCCGCCCTCGCCCGGGGCGCCGTCGTCGTCTCGGACCGCTACATCGACTCCTCGGTCGCCTACCAGGGCGCCGGACGCGCCCTGGGCGGTGACGAGATCCGCGAGCTCTCGCTCTGGGCGACCGGTGGCCTGCTGCCCGGCCTCACCGTCGTCCTCGACGTCGACGCCGCGACGGCGGCGGGCAGGCGCTCCCGGCGTCCGGACCGGCTGGAGCGCGAGCCGCACGGCTTCCACGAGGAGGTGCGGTCCGCGTTCCTCGCCCTCGCCGCGGCGGACCCGGAACGGTACGTCGTCGTCGACTCCTCCCGGTCACGCGAGGACGTCCACGCCGCTGTCGTCGCGGCCGTGGCCCCGCTCGTGGGGGTGGTCGCGTGAGCGTGTGGGACGACGTCGTCGGCCAGCCGCAGGCGGTCGGCGTGCTGCGCTCGGCCGCCCGGGCCGCCCGCGAGGTCGCCGACGGCGGCGCGCGGTCCAGCGGCATGACGCACGCCTGGCTCATCACCGGGCCGCCCGGCTCGGGCCGCTCCGTGGCCGCGCGGGCGTTCGCCGCGGCCCTGGCCTGCACGGACCCCGGCGACATCGGCTGCGGCCGGTGCCACGGGTGCACGACGACGCTCGGGGGCACGCACGCCGACCTCCAGGTCATCACCACCGAACGGGTGAGCTTCAAGATCGAGGAGATCCGCCCGATCGTCTCCGACGCCCAGCAGGCGCCGTCCCAGGGTCGCTGGCGGGTCATGCTCATGGAGGACGCCGACCGGATGGTCGAGCGGACGTCGAACGTCCTCCTCAAGGCCATCGAGGAGCCACCACCGCGTACCGTCTGGCTGCTCTGCGCCCCCAGCCCACAGGACCTCATCCCGACCATCCGCTCGCGCTGCCGGACCGTCTCGCTGCGCGTCCCGGCCCCGGAGGACGTCGCCGAGCTGCTCGTGCGGCGCGACGGCATCGACCCCGGGGTGGCGCTCGTCGCCGCACGGGCGGCGCAGAGCCACGTCGGGGTCGCACGCCGGCTCGCCACGGACCCGCAGGCCCGGGAGCGCCGGCGGTCCATCCTCACCGTGCCCAGCCGGGTGCGCGGGGTCGGCGACGCGGTGCTCGCCGCCGCCGAGCTCGTCGAGCTCGCCCAGGCCGAGGGCAAGGCGGCCACCGAGGAGCGGGACGCCGTGGAGCGGACCGAGCTGCTGCGCACCCTCGGCGCCGAGGGGGAGAGCCGGTTGCCGCCCAACGTCCGCGCCCAGGTGCGCCGCCTCGAGGAGGAGCAGAAGAGCCGGGCCACCCGCGCCCAGCGCGACATGCTCGACCGCGCGATGGTCGACCTCCTCGCCCTGTACCGCGACGTGCTCGTCGTCCAGCTCGGCGCCGACGTCCCGCTCGTCCACGCCGACCTCGAGACCGAGGTGCGCTCGCTCGCCGCCGACTCCACCGCCGAACAGACCCTCCAGCGCATGGATGCCGTCGCGACCGCCCGGACCCGGCTCGAGGCCAACGTCGCGCCGCTCCTCGCCGTCGAGGCGATGATGGTCGCGCTGCGTCCGCAGGCCGGCGGAGTGCGCTTGTAGACTCGCGCCAGTGACCCGGAACCTTCGAGCCGCCCTCTGCCTTCTCGCCGCGACCGCCCTGGTCGCCTGCACCACCACCGAGACCCCGGAGACGAGTACGGAGCCGGTGAGCCCGCGGGCCGAGAAGACGCTGCCCGCCGTGCCCGCCGAGCTCAGCGCCTACTACGAGCAGGAGCTCACTTGGGAGGAGTGCGGCTCGCGTTTCGAGTGCACGGACGTCACCGTGCCGATGGACTACGCCGAGCCGGACGGCGAGACGATCACGATCGCCGTCAAGCGGCGTGCCGCCGGTGACGACGAGCCGGTCGGCTCGCTCTTCGTCAACCCGGGCGGACCGGGCGGCTCGGGCATCCAGCTCGCCGAAGCGGCGCAGCTCATGTTCTCCGCCGACCTCCTCGACGGCTACGACATCGTCGGCTTCGACCCCCGCGGGGTGGGGCAGTCCAGCGCGGTCGACTGCGTGAGCGACGCCGAGCTCGACCGCATCCGCGCCGAGGACTACGAGACGACGGAGCGCGGGCTGGCCGCCCTCTCCGCGACCGCCGAGGAGCTTGCGGCAGCCTGTGCGGAGAACACCGGCGACCTCCTCGCCCACGTCGACACCGTCAGCGCCGCCCGCGACCTCGACGTCCTGCGACACGTCGTCGGCTCCTCGCGCCTCGACTTCCTGGGCTACTCCTACGGCACCTACCTGGGCGCGACCTACGCCGAGCTGTTCCCCGAGAACGTCGGCCGGGTGGTGCTCGACGGTGGGCTGGACCCCTCGCTCAGCTCCGCCGACCTCGTCCGCGGGCAGGCGGCCGGCTTCGAGCGGGCGCTGCGCGTCTACGCCGAGGACTGCCTCGCCGGCTCGAGCTGCCCGCTGACCGGGGACGTCGACACCGCCGTCGCGCAGGTGCAGAACCTGCTCGAGCTCGCCTCCCACACCCCGCTGCCGACGGGGACCGACCGGGAGCTCACCGCACCGCTCATGTTCTCCGGTATCATCATGCCGCTCTACGACGACAGCTACTGGATGCTGCTGACCTCGGCGCTCGACGCCGCCATGCACGAGCAGGACGGCTCCCAGCTGCTCCTCCTCGCCGACCTCGCCGCCGAGCGGGAGCCGGACGGCACCTACGCGACGAACTCCACCGAGGCCAATATCGCGATCAACTGCCTCGACCACCCCGTCGAGGGCGACCTGGAGGACTGGCGCGACCTGGCCAAGGAGCTGGAGGAGATCTCCCCCACGTTCGGACCCACACTCTCCTTCGGGGAGATCACCTGCGCCGCCTGGCCGCACGAGCCTCCGGCCGCCCC
>DAHVRG010000195.1 GCA_027322565.1 Georgenia sp. | reverse complement strand
GCTGGTGGGCCGCCCTGGAGGGGTGGGAGCTCTCCCCGCACCAGGCGAGGGCGTTGCGGACGGTGTGTGCGCAGGACCGGGCCCGGCTGAGCGAGGTCGCGGCCCGGCTGCGGATCGCACCGCGCTCCGCCACCGAGGTCGTCGACTCGCTCGAGGCCCGCGGCCTCGTCGAGCGCCGGCCCGACCCGGACGACCGGCGGGCCGTCCTCGTCGTCGCCACCGAGGCGGGACGCGAGATGCAGGTGAGGTCCTGGGCGGCCCGGGAGAAGGCCGCCGAGGGGTTCTTCGGACGGCTCGATCCCGGCGAGCGGGAGGAGCTCGGGCGCCTGCTGCGCCGTCTCGTCGACTAGGGCTGTGCCGAGCCGTCGCCCGGCGCCAGCCGGTCGAGCAGCTCGCGCACCGCAGCCAGCCGCGGGACGCCCACGTGGTGGGCGAGCACGGCGCCGTCGGCGTCGAGGACGAGCACGGTCGGTGTCTGGGTGATACCGAGCCGCGCCGCGAGCTCGGGGTGGTGGGCCACGTCGAGCTCCACGTGCCGCACACCCGCCGTCGTCTCTGCCACCCGGGCGAGCAGCCCCCGCGCGGCCCGGCACGGCGCGCAGAACCCCGAGGAGAGCTGGAGCAGGGTGGCACGCCTCCCGAGCGCGCCGGAGGGGCCCAGCGCGTCCGCGGTCAGTCGAGGGTCGGCCACCACCCGATTCTAGGGTCGGCCACGACCCGGGACGCTGTGGCGATCGGCACGTAGGGTGGCCGGGCATGCGTTCCCCGACACCAGGAGCTCACGTGCCTCGTCGACCCACGCGCGTCACCGCCCTCGCCGGGGTGGTGACCCTCGCGCTCGTCGCGTGCACGAGCAGCGGCAACGAGCCCGACGAGGTGGAGACGCCGTCCGCGACGGCGGAGCCGGGCCCGGAGCGGGGTGAGGTGCAGCAGCCCGCCGAGGACGTCGTCGTGCTCCCCGGCGCCGACGGCGCGCTCGCGCTGGCCGCGAGCCAGGTCTTCTTCGCCGGCGCCCCGGTCACGGTGGTCGCCGACGACGCCGACCCGGAGGCCCTCCTGCGGGCGGCGAGCGTCGCGGTCGCCCTCGGGGCCCCGGTCCTCCTCGACGACGACGCCGCGGTGCTCGGCGAGGAGCTCACCCGGCTCGGTGCCGGCTGGGTCGTCACGGTCGGGGGCGTGACGCTGCCTGACGGCGTCACGACGTCCGTGCCGGAGGACGGCGTGGGCGCCGGCGCGGACGGCGAGGTCGTCGTCGTCCCGGCCCCGGAGGACGACGATGCGCTGGCCGCGCTCCTCGACCGGCCCGCGGAGGAGCCGGTGGAGGCCGGTGCCGGTGAGGAGGCGGCCGCCCTCGCGGCGCTGCAGCGCGGGCGGTTCACCCCGCTCGTCGGCGTCGCCGGAGAGGGCTCGGGCGACGGCGCGACGCCGGCGGAGGACGGCACCTCCGCCACCCCGGGCGAGGGGGCGGGCGACCCGCCGGCACAGAGCCCGGACCCCGGCGACCTGCCGACGGTCGAGCCTGCCGAGCCGGTCACCGGAGCCCTCGCGCTCACCACCGGCGCGCCGACCGAGCTGGCCGCAGCAGCGACGGCCCGGGCGGCCGGCGCGGAGCTCGCCGTCGTCCCCGGCGGCGACCCGCGGGCGACGACCGAGACGGTGGCGGCCCTGAGCCAGGCCCAGGCCGACCACGTCGTCGGCCTGGGGGACGGCTTCGGGGACGAGGAGACCCTCCGCTGGCGCACCGCGGCGGCCGCGACCGGCCTGGAGCTGCCCGGTGGTGGCCAGCTCGTCCTGCCGGGCAAGCGGTACGTCGCGCTGTACGGGACGCCCGTGACCGGTGCCCTCGGGGTGCTGGGGGAGCAGGGGGTCGAGGAGACGGTGGCCCGGGCGGCCGAGCACGCCGCCCCGTACGAGGAGCTGACCGAGGACACCGTCGTCCCGGCCCTGGAGATCATCGCCACCGTCGCCTCGGCGGGGGCGGGCGATGACGGGAACTACTCCAACGAGCTGCCGCCGGAGTCGCTCCGCCCGCTGGTCGACGCGGCAGGGGAGGCGGGGCAGTACGTCGTCCTCGACCTCCAGCCCGGGCGGGCCTCGTTCCTCGAGCAGGCGCAGCAGTACGCCGAGCTCCTCGCGCTGCCGCACGTCGGGCTGGCCCTCGACCCGGAGTGGAACCTGGGGCCGCAGGACCGGCACCTCGTGCGCATCGGGTCGGTCACGGCCGCGGAGGTCAACGAGGTGGTCGACTGGCTCGCCGACCTCACCCGGGAGCGGAACCTGCCGCAGAAGCTCCTCGTGCTCCACCAGTTCCAGGTGCGGATGATCCAGACCGTTCCCGAGGTCGACCTGTCCCGCAGCGAGCTCGCGGTGCTCGTCCACGCCGACGGGCAGGGCTCGCAGGGGAGCAAGCAGGAGACCTGGCGCACGCTGCACGCCAACGCCCCGGGCATCGAGTGGTGGGGCTGGAAGAACTTCTACGACGAGGACTCCCCGATGCTCACCCCCGAGGAGACCGCCCGGGTGGAGCCGTTCCCGCACTTCATCAGCTACCAGTAGTCACCGGTCGGACTGCGCGAGGTGCCCGTCGAGGCGGGCGATGAACGACTCGGCGGCCGCGATCCGTTCCTGGAGGCGCTCGCGCCGCTCCGCGGCGGAGGCGCGAATGGTGACCAGCTGCTCGGTCAGTGAGTCCCGGCGTGCCGCGGTGGGGCCGTGCTCGAGCTCGGTCACGACGGCGAGCACCTCGCTCATCTCCTCCAGCGAGTACCCGAGCGGCTTCATCGTCATGATGAGCTCCAGCCGGGCGACGTCGTCCTCGGTGTAGAGGCGGAAGCCGCCCTCCGTCCGGCTCGACGGCGTGACGAGGCCGACCTCCCCGTAGTAGCGGATGGTGCGCAGGGACAGGCCGGTGCGCTCGGCGACCTCGCCGATCTGCATCTGCGTCCCCATGGCGCCGTCCTCTCGCATGACTGCGCCGACTCTATCCGGCCCGGCGCCCCCGGTCCCCGGTGACCGGACTCACGCCCGCAACACTCTCACGTTACGTTAGAGTTGCCCCCGGAGCTTCTCGCCGGCGACGCCCGGGCCCGGGGGTCGGGGCAGTCCGGTGGAGGGCTCCGCCAGGCTCGACGGTGCGCCGCCCTGTTCGCGTGACCACCGGGCGAATGTCGCCTTCGAGTACGGGAGAGCTCGTGACCTCACCCTTTGCCGGCCTGCGTCGCAACGGCCGCAGCCCCATGGAACGCCGCAAGGCCCGCACCGAGGACGTCACCTCGGTCATGGGAGCGCTGCGCGACCCGCGCCGGCTGCGCACCGAGGTGCTCGCCGGCCTCGTCGTCGCCCTCGCCCTCATCCCCGAGGCGATCTCGTTCTCGATCATCGCGGGGGTCGACCCGCGGGTGGGGCTGTTCGCCTCCTTCACCATGGCCGTGTCCATCGCCTTCCTCGGCGGCCGGCCGGCGATGATCTCGGCCGCGACGGGCGCCGTCGCACTCGTCATCGCCCCGGTCATGCGCGACCACGGCATGGACTACCTCATCGCCACCGTCATCCTCGCCGGGGTGATCCAGGTCCTCTTCGGCGTGCTCGGGGTGGCGCGGCTCATGCGCTTCGTCCCGCGCAGCGTCATGGTCGGCTTCGTCAACGCCCTGGCGATCCTCATCTTCCTCGCCCAGCTGCCCTACCTCACCGACGTGCCGTGGGCGGTGTACGTCATGGCGGCCGTGGGGATCGGCATCATGGTCGTGCTGCCCCGGCTCACGACGGTGGTCCCGGCTCCGCTCGTGGCGATCGTCGTCCTCACCACCGTGACGGTGGCCTTCGCGATCGACGTGCCGGACGTCGGGGACCAGGGCGAGCTGCCCGACTCCCTGCCCACCCTCTTCCTGCCGGACGTGCCGCTGACGCTCGAGACGCTCCAGATCATCGGCCCGTTCGCGGTGGGGATGGCGCTCGTCGGCCTCATGGAGTCGCTCATGACCGCCAAGCTCGTCGACGACGTCACCGACACCCACTCCGACAAGACGCGCGAGGCGTGGGGGCAGGGCGCGGCCAACGTCATCACCGGCTTCTTCGGCGGCATGGGTGGCTGCGCGATGATCGGCCAGACGATGATCAACGTCAAGGCCTCCCGGGCCCGCACCCGGCTCTCCACCTTCCTCGCCGGGCTGTTCCTCCTCATCCTCGTCGTCGGCTTCGGGGACACCATCGGCCGCATCCCGATGGCCGCCCTCGTCGCGGTCATGGTCATGGTCTCGGTCGGCACCTTCGACTGGCACTCCGTCCGCCCCGGGACGCTGCGCCGGATGCCGAAGAGCGAGACCACCGTCATGCTCGCGACCGTCGTCGTCACCGTGGCCACCGGGAACCTCGCCTACGGCGTCATCGCCGGCGTGCTCGTCGCCGCGGTCATGTTCGTCAACCGGGTCGCGCACTTCACCCAGGTGGTCGAGGTGGACCGGCCGGACGAGGACACGCGGGTGTACGCCGTCGTCGGTGAGCTGTTCTGGGCCTCGTCCAACGACCTCGTCTACCAGTTCGACTACACCGGCGACCCGCGCAACGTCGTCATCGACCTGTCCCAGTCCCACATCTGGGACGCCTCGACGGTGGCGACCCTGGACGCCATCACGACGAAGTACGCCGAGAAGGGCAAGAGCGTGACCATCACCGGGCTCAACGAGGCCAGCTCGGAGCGGCACGCCCGCCTGGCCGGCCACCTCAACAGCGGCGGCTGACGCCCGCCGGGGTCAGCGCAGGGGCGTGTGGGCGGGGTCGACCCGCTCACCCTCCGGCACCGGACCCGGCGGGGTGCCGTCCCCGAACGGCCGGCCTCCGAGGGACTCGCGGCCGTGCGGCTCCAGCCAGCCCGACAGGTCCGGCCCCTGCGGGACGATCCGGGTCGGGTTGATGTCCTTGTGGACGACGTAGTAGTGCTCCTTGATCTGCACGAAGTCGACCGTGTCGCCGAAGCCGGGGGTCTGGAACAGGTCGCGGGCGTAGCCCCACAGCGCCGGCATCTCGCTCAGCTTGTTCCGGTTGCACTTGAAGTGCCCGTGGTACACCGCATCGAAGCGCACGAGCGTGGTGAACAGCCGGACGTCCGCCTCGGTGATCGTGTCGCCGACGAGGTAGCGCCGGCCGGTGAGCCGCCGCTCGAGCCAGTCCAGCGCCGACCACAGCCGCTCGTAGGCGCGGTCGTAGGCCTGCTGCGAGCCGGCGAAGCCGCAGCGGTAGACGCCGTTGTTCACCTCGGTGAAGACCCGCCGGTTGACGGCGTCGATCTCCTCGCGCAGGTCCTCGGGGTAAAGGTCCGGGGCGCCCTCGCGGTGGTAATCGCGCCACTCGCTGGAAAGGTCGAGCGTCATCTGGGCGTAGTCGTTCGTCACCACCTGCCCGGTGGGCACGTCGACGATCGCCGGGACGGTGATCCCGCGCGGGTAGTCCGGGAAGCGGGCGAAGTAGGCCTCCTGCAGGCGCTCGATGCCGAGCACCGGGTCCTTGCCGTCCGGGTCGAGGTCGAAGGTCCACGAGCGCTCGTCGTGGGTCGGGCCGGGGAGCCCGAGCGAGATGACGTCCTCCAGGCCGAGCAGCCTCCGGACGATGACCGTGCGGTTCGCCCACGGGCAGGCGCGCGCCGCGACGAGCCGATAGCGACCCGGCTCCACCGGGTACCCGTCCGCGCCGTCACGGGTGATCCGCGTCGTGATGTAGTTCGTGTCCCGCGTGAACTCCTTGCCGGCGCTCACGTAGGTGCCCGGGGTGGTGTGCTCGTCCATGCCCCGACCGTATCCCGCAGCAGGCCCGCCCACCCGGACCGTGTGCCCCCTGGTGCACGGTGTGCCCGGGAGGACACCCGCACAGTTGCCGCTCGGGGCACACGGTCGGGAGGCAGGGTCAGAAGCGCTCCACCACGCCCCGCTCCGCCGTGTACACCTCGGCACCGGTGATGAACACCCGCTGCACCCGGGAGAACACGTCCAGCGGGTCACCCGACCAGACGACGACGTCGCCGTCGAGCCCCGGACGCAGCGCGCCCACACGGTCGTCCAGGCCGAGCATCTGCGCCGGGTTCACCGTCAGCGCCTGCAGGGCGACGTCGCGGTCCAGCCCCTCCTTGACGGCGAAGGAGGCCTGGTGGACGAGGAAGTCCACCGGGACGACGGGCGCGTCGGTCGTGATCGCGACCTTCACCCCGGCCTCGGCGAGGCGGGCGAGGTTGGCGATGTCCCGGTCCCGCAGCTCGACCTTGGAGCGGCTGGTGATGAGCGGGCCGTAAATCACCGGGATGTCCTTCTCCGCGAGCACGTCGGCG
>DAHVRG010000181.1 GCA_027322565.1 Georgenia sp. | reverse complement strand
GCGACGATGACCATGACCTCGGCCGCGCACCCGTTGCGCTGTGCCTCGAGCAGCATCCGCCCGAGCCGCGGGTCGATGGGGAGCCGGGCGAGCCGCCGGCCGATGTCGGTGAGCCGGTACCGGCCCGCCGCGGGCGACGCGCCGGCCGGGGCGCCGTCGTCGGGCTCGAGGGCACCGATCTCCATGAGCAGCTGGACGCCGTCGCGCACCGCCCGGGTGTCGGGCTGGTCGACGAACGGGAAGTCCTCGACGTCGCCGAGCCCGAGCGCCGCCATCTGGAGGATCACCGAGGCGAGCGAGGTGCGCAGGATCTCCGGCTCGGTGAACTCGGGGCGGGACTCGAAGTCGGCACGCGAGTAGAGACGGATCGCGACGCCGTCCGCGACCCGGCCGCAGCGGCCGGCACGCTGGTTCGCGCTCGCCTGGGAGACCGGCTCGATCGGCAGCCGCTGCACCTTCGTCCGGTTGGAGTACCGCGAGATCCGCGCCGTCCCCGGGTCGACGACGTAGCGGATCCCCGGCACGGTCAGCGACGTCTCCGCGACGTTCGTCGCGAGGACGATGCGGCGGTGGCGGTGCGGCTCGAAGACCCGGTGCTGCTCGGCGGCGGTGAGCCGCGCGTACAGCGGGAGCACCTCGACGACGCCGGGCTGCCCGGGTGCCGCGCGCCCGGCGTAGCGCGGCCCGAGGTGCTCGGCGAGCGCGACGTCGGTGTCCCGGATCTCCCGCTCCCCGGAGAGGAAGACGAGGATGTCGCCCGGGCCCTCGGCCATGAGCTCGTCGACGGCGCGGCAGATCGCCGTCGGCTGGTCGAGCTCCTCCTCGGGCTGCTCGTCGTCCTCGCTGTCGACGTCGGGGACGAGCGGGCGGTAGCGGACCTCGACGGGGTAGGTGCGGCCGGAGACCTCGACGACCGGGGCCGGGACCCGCTCGCCGTCGTCGTCCACCCGGCCGAAGTGGGCGGCGAAGCGGGCGGAGTCGATGGTCGCGGAGGTGATGACGACCTTGAGGTCGGGTCGGCGGGGCAGGAGGCGGGCGAGGTAGCCGAGGATGAAGTCGATGTTGAGCGACCGCTCGTGCGCCTCGTCGACGATGATCGTGTCGTAGCGGCGCAGCATCGGGTCGCGCTGGATCTCCGCGAGGAGGATGCCGTCGGTCATGAGCTTGACGAGCGTCGTCGGCCCGACCTCGTCGGTGAAGCGCACCTGGTAGCCGACGGCGTCGCCGAGCTCGACGTCCAGCTCCTCGGCGACCCGCTCGGCGACCGTGCGCGCCGCGATCCGGCGCGGCTGGGTGTGGCCGATCATCCCGGTGACGCCGCGACCCAGCTCGAGGCAGATCTTCGGCAGCTGCGTCGTCTTCCCCGACCCGGTCTCACCCGAGACGATGACGACCTGGTGGTCGCGGATCGCCGCGGCGATCTCCTCGCGGCGGGCCGAGACCGGCAGCTCCTCGGGGTAGCTGATCCGCGGGACGGCGGCGCGGCGGGCGGCGAGCTGCTCGGGGGTCCAGCCCCGGTGCTCGGGCCGGCGCGTGCCGGGACGACGACGGCGTCCCTGCCCCCGCCGCCGTGTGTCGGTACGCCGCTGCTCGCTCACGGTGGACCATTTTCACCGATCGCGGCGGGCCGGGGCACGCCCGTTTCCTTCCGGTGAACGGGACGGGGACGGCTCCGTGCCGCGGGTGACAATGGCGCTGTGTTCAGGCTCCTCGGCTGGGTTGTCACCCTCGCGCTGGCCGCCGTCGCCCTCGTCAGCCTCGACCCCGCCCGGGTGGGGCTCTCGACGACGGCGCCGGTCACCCAGCTCATCGCGCTGCGGCCGGTCCTCGCCGCCGGCTTCGGGGGAATGGGGGCGCTGCTGCTGCTCGGCGTGCTCGTCGGGGCGCTGGCCGGGCGGCGCCGGCCGCGCCGGACCGTGCTGGCGCTGGTGTTCCTCGCCGTCGGGCTCGGTCACGGGTGGGTGGTGTACGACCGGGGGCTGGACGATGACCCCCTCCCGGCCGCGCGGGAGGGCGCCCTCACCGTGCTGGCGCTCAACACCTACGGCGGGGGCGCCACGGCCGACGAGGTCGTCGCAGCCGCTGCGGACGTGGGTGCCGACGTGCTCGCGCTGCCGGAGACCTCCGCGGAGAGCGCCGAGGCGGTCGCCGCCGACCTCGCGACCCGGACCGGGACGGGGTACCAGGTCCTCAGCCGCACGACCGGGCCGTGGGACGCCAGCTCGACCGCCCTCCTGGTCAGCGAGCGGCTCGGGGAGTACACCGAGCGGGCCAGCCCGCTGACGGCGCACGGTGCGGTCCGTGCGGAGCCGGTCGACGGCTCCGGTCCGGTGCTCGTCGCCGTCCACCCGATCAGCCCCCACGAGCCGGGGGATGCGATGGAGCGCTGGCGGCGGGACCTCGCGGCGGTCACCGAGCCCTGCCGTGCCGAGGACGACGTCATCGTCGCGGGCGACTTCAACGCCACGCTCGACCACGCGCCGATGCGCGACGTCGGCTCGTGCGTCGACGCCGCGGCCGAGGCCGGTGTCGGCGGGGTGGCGACGTGGCCGGCGCGGTTCCCTCGGCTGGTCGGCGCCCCGATCGACCATGTCCTGGTGGACGGCGACCGATACGTCGTCGACGCGGCCGCCGTGCTCGAGGTCGGGGCGAGCGACCACCGCGCCGTCGTCGCCCGGGTCTCGCCGACCGGCTGACCGGACGCCGCCGGCCGGCCTTTTGACGCCCGTGAGTTACCTCACATAGCCTCTTCCACTAAGAAGACTTCAGATTCCGTAGTGCGAAAGGCTGCCCCGTGACAACTCCAGACGGCGTGACGATCACCGGTGAGATGGGCGAGCGGTACGAGTAGGTGCTGCACCCCAAGGCGCTCGAGCTCGTCGCGGCCCTGCACCGGCAGCTGGACGCCCGGCGCCTGGAGCTGCTCGAGGCCCGCTCGCGGCGGATGGCCGACCTCGCCGCGGGCGGCACCCTGGACTTCCTGCCGGAGACCGCCCACATCCGTGAGGACGACTCCTGGCAGGTCGCCCCGCCGGCACCCGGCCTGGTCGACCGGCGGGTGGAGATCACCGGCCCCACCGACCGCAAGATGACGATCAACGCGCTGAACTCCGGGGCCAAGTGCTGGCTGGCGGACCAGGAGGACGCCAACACCCCGCTGTGGAGCTCGGTCGTCGAGGGGCAGCTCAACCTGCTCGACGCGATCGACCGGCGGATCGACTTCACCGACCCGACGACGGGCAAGGAGTACGCACTGCGGCCGGACGAGGAGCTCGCCACGATCATCGTGCGCCCCCGCGGCCTGCACCTGCCGGAGAAGCACGTCCTCGTCGACGGGCAGCGCACCTCGGGCGCGCTGGTCGACTTCGCGCTCTACCTGGCGAACGGCGGGCTGCGGCAGATCGAGAAGGGCCTGGGCCCCTACTTCTACCTGCCCAAGCTCGAGTCCCACCTCGAGGCACGGCTGTGGAACGAGGCCTTCGTCATCGGGCAGGACCTCCTCGGCATCCCCCAGGGGACGATCCGGGCGACGGTGCTCATCGAGACCTACCCGGCCGCGTTCGAGATGGAGGAGATCCTCTACGAGCTGCGCGACCACTCCGCCGGGCTCAACGCCGGCCGCTGGGACTACATGTTCTCCGTCATCAAGTGCTTCCGGACGCGCGGCCGGGACTTCCTCCTGCCCGACCGCAACGCCGTCACCATGACGGTGCCGTTCATGCGGGCCTACACCGAGCTCCTCGTGCGCACCTGCCACAAGCGCGGCGCCCACGCCATCGGCGGCATGGCGGCCTTCATCCCCAGCCGGGACGAGGAGGTCAACCAGGCCGCCTTCGAGAAGGTGCGCGCCGACAAGACCCGCGAGGCGGGCGACGGCTTCGACGGGTCGTGGGTCGCCCACCCGGGCATGGTCGAGCTGTGCAAGGAGGTCTTCACCGAGGTCCTCGGCGACAAGCCGAACCAGATCGACCGCAAGCGCGAGGACGTCCAGGTCACCGCCGCCGACCTGCTCGACGTCCGGTCCACGCCGGGCGACGTCACCGAGGCCGGCCTGCGCAACAACGTCTCCGTCGGCATCCAGTACCTCCAGGCCTGGCTCGGCGGCCGCGGTGCCGTGGGCATCTTCAACCTCATGGAGGACGCCGCGACGGCGGAGATCTCCCGCTCCCAGGTGTGGCAGTGGCTCCACAACGACGTCACGCTCGCCGACACCGGGGAGAAGGTCACCCGCGAGCTCATCGACCGCATCGTCGCCGAGGAGGTGGCGGGGCTCCCGGGCGACCCGGCCGACTACGAGCAGGCCAAGGAGACCTTCCTCGAGGTCGCCGTCGCGGAGGAGTACGCCGACTTCCTCACTCTGCCTGCCTACGAGCGCATGCCGTGATGCGAT
>DAHVRG010000163.1 GCA_027322565.1 Georgenia sp. | reverse complement strand
GGCGGCGGCGAGGTCGGCGCCTACGCCCACCGCCTGGATCCCGACGTCCTCGAGGGCCGCCATCGTGTCGAACATGGCCTCCGGGCCCCAGTCCAGGACGTGGTTCGAGGCCATCGACAGCACGTCGAACCCGGCCTCCCGGAGCGCGGGCGCCGCCTCCGGTCGGGACCGGGAGGTGTGCCGGATGTGGGGTACCCGCTCACCCCGGGTGGTGATCGGCAGCTCGAGCTGGCCGAAGGTGACGTCCGCCGCGCGGAGCACGGGGGCGACGCGGGCGAAGAGCTCTCGCGGCTCGGGGCGGTCGGGACCGAGGTCCCCGACCGCACAGATGACGGCCTCAGACATGGGCACCCTCCGGGGGTGTGCGCTGTGGATGGAGCGGGTAGTGGCAGGCGACGGACTGTCCCGGCGCCACCTCGCTGAGCGCGGGCTCCTCCTCGGCGCACCGGGCCGTCGCCAGGGGGCAGCGCGTGCGGAACCGGCAGCCCGACGGCGGGTCGAGCGGTGAGGGCAGCTCCCCGCCGAGGGTCGGGGTGCCCTCCTGCGACAGCCGCGGGTCGGGCTGCGGGACCGCGTCGACGAGGGCTCTGGTGTACGGGTGTGCGGGCCGGGAGTAGATGTGGTCGCTCGGTCCGACCTCGACGATCCGGCCGAGGTACATGACGGCGACCCGGTCGCTGAACGCCCGGACGACCGCGAGGTCGTGGGCGATGAGCAGCATGGCCAGCGACCGCTCGCGGCGCATCGTCGCGAGCACGTTGAGCACCTGGGCCTGGACCGAGACGTCGAGGGCGGAGACCGGCTCGTCGCAGATGAGGAGCTCGGGGCGCAGGACCATGGCGCGGGCGATGGCGATGCGCTGGCACTGGCCGCCGGAGAACTCCCCCGGACGTCGGTCGCCGACCTGGGCGGGGTCGAGCCCGACGTCGCGGAGCGCCTGGTCGACCTGCGCCCGGGCGTCGGCCGCGCCGACGCCCTGGATCGCCAGCCCCTCGCCGACGATGTCACGGACCCGACGCCGCGGGTTGAGGACCGACCGCGGGTCCTGGAAGATCGCCTGGAGACGGCGCCGCACCGGCCGCAGCTGCGCGGGTGTGCGGCCGGTGAGCTCCTCACCGGCGAAGCGCACGGAGCCGGACGTCGGCGCTGGGAGCTGGAGGATGGCGCGGCCGGTCGTCGACTTCCCGCAGCCCGACTCCCCGACGAGACCGAGCGTCTCGCCGTGACGCAGCTCGAACGACACCCCGGACACGGCGTGGACCGTGCCGCGCGGCACGGAGAAGCGCTGGTGCAGGTCGCGCACCTCGAGGAGGGGCGGGGTGGCAGTCGGGGCACTCATGTCCCTGCTCCTCTCACCGCAGTCGCAGTTCGGCGCGGCCCGCCGACCGGGACGAGGCAGGCGTGGGTGTGGCCGCCGTCCTCGCGGACGAGCTGCGGCTCGGTGGTGACGCACGCGTCGACCCGGGCCGCGCACCGTGGGGCGAAGGGGCAGCCGGGGCCGGTGCGGGTCAGGTCGGGCGGCGAGCCCTCGATCGTGCGCAGCGGGGTGCCCCGCGGGTGGTCCATCCGGGGGATCGCGTCGAGCAGCGCGCGGGTGTAGCGGTGCCGCGGCGCGTCGAACAGGGCGGTGGTCGTGGCCTGCTCCACGAGCCGGCCGCCGTACATCACCGCCACCTCGTCGGTGCGGCCGGCGACGACCCCGAGGTCGTGGCTCACCATGATCATCGCCATGCCGCGCTCCCGCTGGAGGTGGGAGAGCAGGTCGAGGATCTGCTTCTGGACCGTGACGTCGAGCGCTGTCGTGGCTTCGTCGGCGATGAGCAGCTCGGGCTCGCAGGCCAGCGCGATGGCGATCATCACCCGCTGCCGCATCCCGCCGGAGAGCTGGTGGGGGTACTGCCGCAGCCGACGCTCGGGCTCGGGGATGCCGACCTGGCGGAGCAGCTCCAGCGCCCTCTCCTCGGCGCGGCGCCGGTTCATCCCGAGGTGCCGCACCGGTCCCTCGGTCAGCTGGCGGCCGATCCGGACCACGGGGTTGAGTGAGGTCATCGGGTCCTGGAAGACCATGGCGACCCGTCGCCCGAGGTAGCGGCGCAGCCCCGCGCGGGACAGGCGCAGCAGGTCCTCGCCGTCCATCCGGATCTCACCGGACCGTTCCGCGCGGGCCGGGGTGATCCCGATGAGCGACCGCACGAGCATGGACTTGCCCGACCCGGACTCCCCCACGAGGCCGAGCGTGCGGCCGCGCTCGAGGTCGAAGCTCACCCCCTCGACGGCACGCACCAGCCCGCGCGGGGTGGGGATGTGCGTGCGCAGGTCGCGGACGCTGAGCAGCGGCGTCGTCACAGCTTCGCCTCCCCGGTGTCGAACTTCCTACGCAGGTGCTCGCCGAGGGTGTTGAGCGAGAAGACGGTGAGCACGAAGAACAGGCCGGGGACGAACACGAGGGACGGCGCGGCGTCCAACCGGTCGCGGCCGGCCGCGATCATCCCGCCCCACGAGGGAGTCGGTGCCGGCACCCCGAGCCCGAGGAAGCTGAGGGAGCCCTCGGCGACGATGAGCACCGCCATCTGCACGACGGCGAAGGCCAGCACCGCCGCGGCGGTGTTCGGGAGCAGCTCGCGGAAGATGATGCGGCTGTTGCTCGCACCCAGTGCCCGGGCGGCCAGGACGTACTCGCGGCTCTGGGCGGCGATGGCGTTCGCCTTCATGATGCGGATGAACGCGGGCACCGTGAGCAGCCCCAGACTGACCGTCAGGGTGGTGATGCTCGGGCGCATGACGGCGGCGAGGGCGAGGAGGAGCAGCAGCGGGGGGAAGGCCAGCACGGAGTCGGTGAGCGTGTCGACGACGGCCTCGAGCTTCCCGCGCAGGTAGGCGGCGAGGAGACCGAGAAGGCCTCCGACGACCGCGCCGATGAGGGTGGCGGCACCGCCGACGAGCAGCGAGACCCGGGCGCCGCCGACGACGCGGGCCAGCGTGCTGCGGCCGATGGAGTCGGTGCCGAGCGGCTCGGGCCACCGCAGCCCCGGCGGCTGCGCCGGCGGGCCGACCGTCTCCCCGACCTCCGGGAGCGGCAGCAGCGGCCCGAGGAGGGCGAGCAGCACCATGAGCCCCAGCCAGCCGCCGGCGACGGCGAGGAAGAACCGGCCCTGGGCGGTGAAGCGCCTGCGGCTCGGGCCGGGAGCCCCCCGGCTGAGCCGGTCCGTGCGCACCGGGGTCGACGGTCGGCTCATGCTGCCCTCACCCTCGGGTCGATGGCCGCGTAGGTGAGGTCGACGAGGGTGTTGACCCCGATGTAGGCCAGCGCGGTGAACACGACGACGCCCTGGACGACAGGGATGTCCTGGTTGTGGATGGACTGGACGACGAGGTTCCCGACCCCCGGCAGCGCGAAGAGGAACTCCACGACGATCGAGCCGCCGATGAGCCGCCCGAACGAGAGCCCGGCGACGGTCGCGAGGGAGAACGTCGAGGGACGCAGCGCGTGCCGCAGCAGCGTGTACGCGGAGGACAGCCCCTTGGACCGGGCGGCGAGGATGTAGTCCTCCTGCAGCGTGGCGATGACGTCGCTGCGCAGGATGCGCAGAAAGACCGGCGCCTCGACGACGGCCAGGCTGGCGGCCGGGAGGAACACGTGGGACAACCGGGTCGCCAGTCCCGACCCGGGCGCGGCCCAGCCGCTCATGGGGAACCAGCCCAGGGAGTAGGCGAGCAGGTAGAGCAGGAGCAGAGCGGCGAGGAAGGACGGGACCGAGATGAACACCGAGGCGGCGCCGCTGAGCAGCCGGTCCACCGTCCGTCCGGGTCGGAGGGCGGCCACGAGCGCGAGCGGCACGGCGAGCGCCAGCGACATGGCGAGGGCCAGGACGGCCACCTGCAGGGTGACGGGCAGCCGCTGGAGGAGGATGTCGGTGACCGGCAGGCCGTTGCGCACCGAGACGCCGAGGTCACCGGTGACCAGCCCGCCGAGCCAGCTGACGTAGCGCTGCAGCAGTGGCAGGTCGTAGCCGTGGCGCGCATCGAAGGCGGCCACCTCCTCCGGGGTGGCCCCCTGGCCCAGGATCGCTGAGCCAGGAGAGCCCGGCAGGAGGTCGGACAGCGCCGTCGCCGCGAAGGTCACCAGGAGGACGACCGGGACGAGGTGAAGGAGCTTCCGCCGGAGGAGACGCGTCATCGTCGGGTCAGCCGGAGACCTCGACCCGGTCCCACAGGAGTGCGCCCTCGCTGTGCATGGTCAGGCCGGACACACCGTCGTGGTGCAGGACGTAGGGTGCGGCGCCCTTGAGCGGCCACACCGGGACGTCCTCGATGAGGATCTCCTCGATGGTCGCGTACAGGTCCGCCCGGGCTTCGTCGTCCGGCGCTCCCCAGACTCCCTCGATCGCCTCGTCGAGCTCAGGGTTGGCGTACTGGGAGTGGTTGTCCCGCCCCTCGCTGTGGATGAGGTTGAACAGGTTCGGTTCCGGGTCGGGCATGAAGAGGTTGAACCCGGACATGTGGTAGTTGCGCTCCCCGAAGACTTGGGAGGCGAGCGCGGCGTTCTCCAGGAAGTCGACCTCGACGGTGACGTTGTCGAGCTCGCTGAGCCGGCTCTGGACGGTCTCGCCGTAGCGGCGCCACTGGCCGCCCTGCGGCATGGAGAGCGTGAAGCTCAGCGGCTCACCCGCCTCGGCGATCTCGTTCAGCAGGTCCTGGGCGGCGGCAGGGTCGTCGCTGGCGAAGAGCCGTCCGCTGTCGTAGAACGGCGAGCTCTCGGCGAACAGTGAGCGGATGCCCACCGCCTCGCTGCCGCCGTCGGCGATGTCGACGATCTCCTGGGCGTTGAGGGCGGTGGAGACCGCCTGGCGGGCGAGCGGGTCGTCGAACGGGGGCTGGGCGGTGTTGAAGATGAAGAAGGTGCCGCCGCTCAGTGCCACCGAGGTGGCCTCCAGGCCCTGTTCCACGCCGGCGTCGAGGTGTGACATGTCCGAGCCCGGCACGGCGATGTCCGCCTCACCGGCGGTCACTGCCTGCACCCGCTGCTGAGGGTCGGGGATGACGCGGAAGACGAGCTCGTCAGCTGACGGCGTGTGCTCGCCGCCGTAGTTGTCGTTGCGCACGAGGGTCAGGTGGCTGTCGTCGACGACCTCGGCGACCGTGAACGGCCCCGCGCCGACCGGCTCGCGGGCGAAGCCCTCGGGGTCCTCCTCCAG
>DAHVRG010000157.1 GCA_027322565.1 Georgenia sp. | reverse complement strand
GTTGTCGCGGCCGCCGCGGACCGGGTTGAGGAGGTCTGTCTCGAGCGAACGTCGCACGTCGTCGGGGATGTCGCGGAACTCCTGGAGCGCCAGCCGGACGTCGGCGACCTCGCCGAGGAGGAAGGCGACCTGGGCGAAGATCTGCCGTTGTCGCGGGGTGAGCGTCGCGGCCGCGCCGGCCCGGATGACGGCTCGGAACAGCCGGTACCCGGCGACCATGGTCCCGGTGTCCGACGCGCCGGCCGACCAGATCGTCGCCAGGGCCCCCGCGGCCGGGACGGCCCGACGCTCCAGCTCCGGTCCGTCACCCTCGGCGGCGAGCAGGGCGTCCCGGTACTCGGCCGCCGTCGTCCCGGTGATCTGCCGCGTGAGGACGTCCGGGAGGGCCGGGCTCC
The DNA here is from genome assembly GCA_027322565.1 of Georgenia sp. Classification (GTDB taxonomy): domain Bacteria; phylum Actinomycetota; class Actinomycetes; order Actinomycetales; family Actinomycetaceae; genus Oceanitalea. Next base: position 3,824 of record DAHVRG010000157.1, on the reverse strand, counting down.
TCGTCCGCAGCGCCGCGTTGACCCACGGCTCCGACCGGCCACTGAGCAGGTCGCGGACCACCCGGGCAGCGGCGAGGGGTTGGACGTCGGTCCATGCCACGTGCCTGCCCTCCCTCGTGGATCTGCGGCCCGGTCCGGTTCGCGAGCCGTCGGGGGTGCTGAGGCCGTTAGAGTAACTCGCGGCCGCAGCGTGCCCCGCAGACGCGAAAACGCCATGACAGGCGCGAGAGGCAGGTATGAAGTCACGGAAGGTCATCGTGGGAGTGGCGGGGATCGGCGTGCTCACCGTGGCTTCCCTGGTCGGCACCGTCGTGGGGAACCCGATCCTGGAGCGCGTCGCATCGACCCTACTACTGGCCGCGGTCGCTCTCCTCGTCCTCAACGCCACGGTCGTCCTGCGGCGCACCGAGCAGCAGGCACGCCGGAACCGCAGTGCGATCCGCGAGCGCACGACGCACGTCCCACGGGCGAAGGAGCTCAAGCCGCCGGCCTCGTCGCAGCCGGCAATGACGACAGCTGACCTCATCGGCACGATCCGGCTTCTCCAGGCCCAGTACGTCGGGCGGCTCGATCGCGCACAGGCTGCCCTCGACGCCGCGGTCGCGCGGCTGTCGACCGACGAACGCCAGAACCACGAGGACTGAGGGACCACCACGTGCACCCTGGCGACGCCGCGACGCCGGTCCGTACGGGCCGCGCTCTGACCACCGCGAACGTCGTCGCCGACCACGCGGGCTACAACCGGGGCACCGCGCGGCTCGCGCCCACGCTGCTGCGGTCACGTGCGGTGTCGGGTCGCGAGATCCTCGCCCATGTCGTGTCCGGCGGGCGGCTCACGGCCGGCGAGCTCGACATGCTCGCCGAGCGGGAGGACCGGGACGGGCTCATCCGCACCCTCGACCCCCGGACCGTCGGCACCTACGCGCGAGTGCTTGCCCACCAGCTCGGACCCGCCGGGCAGGAGGGGGCAGCGCTCGAGATCTTCCGCAGCCTCGTCACCGTCCACGGCTGGGAGGCACTCGGGCCCGTCAACCTTCGCCTCTACGCCCAGCTGCTCGGCAAGTTCCGGCGCCGGGACGAGCTGCTCGAGCTGCTCGCGATCACGGCGGAGGCGGCGGAGCCGGAGGTGGGGCTGCGGCGCGACATCGCGGCGACGCTGCGCGCCGACCTGCACAACCCGTTCCTGTACCCGGCGGACGGGGAGACCCGCTTCCTCGAGCTCTTCAACACGGCGATCGACCCCGAGGCCGAGCCGGCCGTGACCCTGCGAGCCACCGGGCTGACGCCCTTCGACCGGCTTGCCCCGGCCGACCTCCGGCGGCGCACCGACGGGCCGCTCATCACGGTGGTCACCAGCGCGTACAACCCCGACCACGCCCTGCTCGGGGCCGCCCGGTCGCTCGTCGGCCAGACATGGACTAGCTGGGAGATGCTCATCGTCGACGACGCCTCCACCGAGCCCGCGTCGCTCGCGGTGCTGCGCGAGGCGGAGGCGCTCGACCCGCGGATCCGCGTCATCCGCAAGGCGGTCAACGGCGGCACCTACCGGGCGCGGAACACCGCCCTGATGCAGGCACGCGGCGCGTTCATGACGTTCCTCGACTCCGACGACTGGGCGCACCCCGAGCGCTTGGAGGCGGGCGTCCTGCCGATGCTCGAGGACCCGCGCCTCATGGCGACCCGGTCCTACGGCGCGCGCGTCACGGAGGACCTCGAGCTCACCCGGCCGGGGTACGGGACGCGGTTCCCGACCGCTGCGTCACTGATGTTCCGGATCCCGGAGGTGCCGGCCCGGATCGGGTTCTTCGACACCGCGCGCAAGGCCGCCGACACCGAGTACAGCCGCCGGATCGAGTCCGCGTTCCGCCAGAAGGTCCGGGAGGTCAAGGGCCGTGCGCTCACCCTCGTGCGCCGAGCCGAGGGCACCCTCTCCGCCGGCGAGTTCTCCTGGGGGTGGCGGCACCAGTCCAGGTGGGCCTACCAGCAGGCCTACCGGTACGCCCACGGCCTGATCGCCGAGGGGGAGGCCGCCTACCGCGAGCCGAACGAGCCGTCGCCGCACTTCGGTGCCCACTGGTGGGCGCGGCCGGGGGACCCCGAGGACCGGCTCGACCGCCGCTTCGACGTCGTCCTCGCGGGTGACTGGCGCCGCTTCGGCGGCCCGCAGGTCTCGATGATCGAGGAGATCCGCGCACTGCGAGCGGGCGGCCTACGCGTGGGCGTCATGCACCTGGAGGCGATGCGGTTCCGTACCGACGAGGACCAGCCGCTGTGCCGACCCCTGCGTGAGCTGCTGCACGAGGACGTCGTCGAGCTCGTCTTTCCCGACGACGACGTCGAGATCGACCTCCTCATCCTCCGCTACCCGCCCATCCTCCAGTTCCCACCGGTCGTCCCCGGCACGGTCCGGCCGCGCAAGCTCTTCATCATGGCGAACCAGGCGCCATGTGAACCCGACGGCTCGGACCAGCGCTACGTCCCTCGCGACGTCCACCGCCACGGCACCGAGATGTTCGGCACCGAACCCCGGTGGATCCCGCAGGGACCGGTCATCCGCGACATCCTGGAGCCGCTGCTGCCGGCGGGTGCGCTCACCACGTGGGACAACCCCGGGATCATCGACCGCACCGCCTGGCTGAGCAGACGACCCCGGCCCGACCGCGAGCGTCCCGTCGTCGGGCGGTTCTCCCGCGACGACCGGATCAAGTTCCCCGCCACCGGCCACGACCTCCTGGCGGCGTACAGACTCCCGGACCACTTCGAGGTGCGGATGATGGGCGCGAGCCGACAGGTAGGCCGGCTGCTCGGCGGGATCGGCGTCGAGATCCCCTCGAACTGGACCGTGCTCCCGCACGGCGCGATGGATGCCAGAGAGTTCCTCCGCGGGGTCGACGTCGTCGTCTACGTCGACCACCCCGACGCCCATGAGGCGTTCGGCCGGGTCCTGCTCGAGTCGGCGGCGAGCGGGGCGCTGGTGATCGCCGCCCCCAAGCACCGCGCAACCTTCGGGGACGCGCTCGTGTACGCGGAGCCCGCCGAGGTGCACAGCGTCCTGACGCGGTACCTCGGCGACCCGGAGCTCTTCCGCTCGCAGGTCAGGCACACCCTCAGCCGGGTCGCGGAACGGTGGAGCTACGAGGCGTTCCGCCGCCGCATCCGGGGCGAGCTGGCACATGTCGACCTCCGCGCGGGGCGCGCGCCACGGGGCGCACGCCCGGCGGGTGCCGTCACGTTGCGCCGGCGCGGCAGCGACGGACGGCTCGTCGTCGACAGCCCCGGAGGCGACCTGGCAGCTCACGTCGCGCCGCTGCGCCGACCCGCCGACGCGGAGCTCGTCGACTCGGTGGCGGTGGTTCACGAGCGCGGCGCGGAACCCGACGCCGCACGCCTCGCGCAGCGGATCCAGAGCCGTCACCGTCCGGGGACGTCGCCCCGTGCGCTCGACGAGCCCCTGCCCGCGGGGGTGCACGCGCTCGTCCATCACGCCGACGGGGAGTGGGGCGTCCGCGTCGCGGCCGGCGGTCGGGTGCGTACGACGCCCGCGGAGTGTCGGGTCAGCTTCGCGGAGCGGTGACGCCCGTCCGCCACTCCGGAGGCGCCGGGGCCACTGTCGTCAGCCCCAAGGGCGTCGTCAGACTCCGGTCGTGCGGGCCGTAGAGCACCTGGAAGGGGCGCCCCTGGGTGAGGTCGACCTGCAGCCGCGCCTCCGCGCGGTCGTAGCGCCGGCCGAGGTCCCGGTCGTAACGCGGCAGGAACGTCTCGGAGTCGCCCGGGAGCGGTGTCAGCTCCCCGAGCGCGATGCCCTCCGGGAAGTCGTAGAGGTC
>DAHVRG010000151.1 GCA_027322565.1 Georgenia sp. | reverse complement strand
TTCGCCAAGCCGCAGATCGGCATCGCCAGCTCGTGGAACGAGATCACCCCGTGCAACCTCTCCCTCGACCGGCTGGCCCAGGGCGCCAAGGAGGGCGTCCACGCCGGCGGCGGGTACCCGCTGGAGTTCGGCACGATCTCGGTCTCCGACGGCATCTCGCTGGGGCACGAGGGGATGCACTACTCCCTCGTCTCACGCGACATCATCGCCGACTCGGTCGAGACGGTCATGCAGGCGGAGCGGCTCGACGGCACGGTGCTGCTCGCCGGCTGTGACAAGTCGCTGCCCGGGATGCTCATGGCCGCGGCGCGGCTCGACCTCTCCGCCGTCTTCCTCTACGCCGGCTCGATCATGCCCGGCTGGGTCAAGCTCGAGGACGGCACCGAGCGGGAGGTCACCATCATCGACGCCTTCGAGGCCGTCGGCGCGTGCGCCCGCGGGCTGATGAGCGAGGGCGACCTCGACCGCATCGAGCGGGCGATCTGCCCGGGCGAGGGCGCCTGTGGCGGGATGTTCACCGCCAACACGATGGCCTCGGTCGCCGAGGCCATGGGGATGTCGCTGCCCGGCTCCGCGGCACCGCCGTCGGCCGACCGGCGCCGCGACGCCTTCGCCCGCCGCAGCGGTGAGGCAGTCGTCGAGCTGCTGCGCCAGGGCATCACCGCCCGCGACATCATCACGAAGAAGTCGCTGGAGAACGCCATCGCCGTCGTCATGGCGTTCGGTGGCTCGACCAACGCGGTGCTCCACCTGCTCGCGATCGCCCACGAGGCCGAGGTCGAGCTCACCCTCGACGACTTCACCCGCATCGCCGAGCGCGTCCCCCACCTCGGTGACCTCAAGCCGTTCGGCCGCTACGTCATGAACGACGTCGACCGCATCGGCGGGGTGCCGGTCGTCATGAAGGCCCTGCTGGACGCGGGCCTCATCCACGGTGACTGCCTGACCGTCACCGGGAAGACTGTCGCGGAGAACCTCGCCGGGATCAACCCGCCCGACCCGGACGGCAAGATCCTGCGCGCCCTCGACAACCCCATCCACAAGACCGGCGGCATCACCATCCTCGGCGGCTCGCTCGCACCCGAGGGCGCCGTCGTCAAGTCCGCCGGCTTCGACGAGGACGTCTTCGAGGGCACCGCCCGCGTCTTCGAGCGGGAGCGTGCCGCGATGGACGCCCTGGAGGACGGCACGATCCAGGCCGGCGACGTCGTCGTCATCCGGTACGAGGGTCCCAAGGGCGGCCCTGGGATGCGGGAGATGCTCGCCATCACCGGGGCGATCAAGGGCGCCGGGCTCGGCAAGGACGTCCTGCTGCTCACCGACGGCCGGTTCTCCGGCGGCACCACCGGCCTGTGCGTCGGCCACGTCGCACCCGAGGCGGTCGACGGCGGCCCGATCGCCTTCGTCCGCGATGGGGACCGGATCCGTCTCGACGTCGCGAACCGGTCGCTGGAGCTCCTCGTCGACGAGGCGGAGCTCGACCGTCGGCGTGAGGGCTGGGAGCCGCTGCCCCCGCAGTTCACCAAGGGCGTGCTCGGCAAGTACACCAAGCTCGTCCAGTCCGCCTCACGCGGCGCCATCCTGGAGTAACCCACCTCCCGCCGACAGCCCACATGCCGGCGACGTCTGCACTTCGGCGAGAGCGCAGTTCCTGACATGGGCACTCGCTGGTGACGGGCGGCCCCGCGGGCTGTCGGCGGGAAGGTCAGGGGACGAGCAGGACCTTGCCGGTGGTCTTCCGCCCCTCGAGGGCGGCGTGGGCTGCGGCCGCCTCGGTGAGTGGGAACTCCTGTCCGATCCGGACGGAGAGTCCCTCCAGCACCGCGTTGAACAGGTCGGCAGCGCGCCAGACCAGCTCGGCGCGGTCGGCGATGTAGTGAGCGAGGGTCGGCCGCGTGACGAAGAGCGAGCCCGCGGCGTTGAGCCGCTGGAGGTCGAACGGCGGCACCTGGCCGCTCGAGCCACCGAAGAGCACGAGCATCCCTCGGGGGCGCAGGCTCGCCAGGGAGGCGTCGAAGGTCGTCCGCCCCACGCCGTCGTAGACGACGTCGACGCCCCGGCCGCCAGTGAGGTCACGGACCAGCTGCGGCAGCTCGGTGGTGAGGTTGTCGAGCTCGGTGTAGCGGATGACGTGCTCGGCGCCCGCGTCACGGGAGAGGAGCTCCTTCTCCTCCGTGGACACGGTCGAGATCACCCGCCCGCCGCGCCGCACGACGAGCTGCGTGAGCAGCAGCCCGACCCCGCCTGCGCCGGCGTGCACGAGCGCGACGTCGCCGGGTGAGATCGGGAAGGTCGACGAGCTCAGGTAGTGGGCCGTCATCCCCTGGAGGGGCAGCGCGGCGGCGGTGTGGTGGTCGATCCCGGCCGGGACCGGGATCGCCTGCGCTACCGGCACGTTCACCCGCTCGGCGTAGCTCCCGGGGGCACTCGCCCAGGCGACGTGGTCCCCGATGGCGAGCTCGGTCACTCCCTCACCGACCTCGACGACAGTTCCCGCGCCCTCGTCGCCGACGACGTGCGGGTACTTCACCGGGTACACGCCGCTGCGCCGGTAGGTGTCGACGAAGTTGACGCCGGCGGCCGCGACCTCGACCCTGACCTCGCCCGCGCCCGGTGGCTCCTCCGGCAGGTCGACGACGGTGAGGACCTCCGGGCCCCCGGCCTCGGTTGCGTGGACTGCTCGCATGGTCCATGTATACCGGTCGGGGTCGGACGACGATACGGTGCGAACGTGCGAGGGTACGTGCGACCCGAGGTGGCCGAGCGGGTCTTCCGCGACGAGGACGGTGCCGTCGTCGACTACGGGCGCCGGTGGGGCGGCGGCTCGCCCCCGGAGCACACCTACTCCCTCGTCTCCCACCCCGAACACTTCGCACCGCTGTGGACGGTCGCGGATGCGCTCGTCGGCCACCTCATCGAGCACTTCGCCGTCGAGGTGGTCGACGACGTCGACGTGGCCGCGGACCTCGTCCACCCCGTGCGGGACGTCGTCCGCGCGGTCCGGCTGACACCGCCGTCGGTCACGGCTGCCTCTATGACCTTCGCTCTCACGGCGCACCCGAGCGTCGTCGTCCACGCAGGGTTGCTCCACGACTTCCCGTTCCCCGGATGCGCGTGCGACGCCTGTGACGCGACATGGCAGAACGAGGCGGACGACCTGGAGAGGCTGGCCGCCGCGGTGGCTCAGGGGCGTTACGGGGAACGGGTGACCCGGTGGCCGCGTCCCTGGGTGCATTTCGCGTACTCCGACGAGCACGGTGAGGTCACCGGCGGGGGTGTCACGGCCGCGAACATCCCGGCCGCGCGGCGGAGAGAGGCGCGCCCGGTCCTCACGAGGCTCGGCGGCAGGCTCGGTGGGCCGTGGGACCCGTGGCCGGTGCGCGGCTGAGCCCGCTCCGACTGTCGGGAAGTGAGCTGTCGGTGGTCGCGGGGCGGGTTGTCGGGAAGTGAGCTGTCGGTGCCCGGAGGGTGGGAAGAGCCGGTCGGGATGTGACCTGTCGGTTCCCGGGGGAGCGGGCGGCTGTCCGGGGGGTGGAACCAGAATCCAACATGTGAGACGGACGGCGGTTGTGGGGGCGAGCGGCGTTACAGTTGTCGCCATGCAGCAGGTCGTCGTACTTCCGCGGCGCGCAGCCGTCAACCGCTGAGCCGGTTCCGCTGCGCGCATCCCTTCGTACCCACCTCGGGTCGAAGGGTTTTTTGTTGCCGCCCTGTCGCACCGCCACTACCAGGAGGGTCACCATGGCCAAGGGACCAGTCCCCGCGCCACCGCGTAACGCGCCGCGCCCGCCGGCACAGGTCGTGCCGCCGCCCGCCCCATCGGTTCCCCAGGTCGAGGAGGTGGACGGCGCGACGGCGATCGTCCGCTCGCTCGAGGAGGTCGGCGCGGAGGTCGTCTTCGGCATCCCGGGTGGTGCGATCCTGCCGACCTACGACCCGCTCTTCGACTCCAAGCGGCTGCGGCACATCCTCGTCCGGCACGAGCAGGGGGCGGGGCACGCCGCGACCGGCTACGCCGCCGCGACCGGCAAGGTCGGCGTCTGCATGGCGACGTCCGGCCCCGGCGCGACGAACCTCATCACCGCGCTCGCCGACGCGAACATGGACTCCGTCCCGCTCGTGGCGATCACCGGTCAGGTCGGGGCCAGCGCCATCGGCAC